>DATNNI010000176.1:0-3863 GCA_035601915.1 Xanthobacteraceae bacterium | reverse complement strand
GATATTTGGCAGGGGAGCGTGTTTGTTCACGGCGAGTGTCCTGTCGAGGGCAGACAAGAGACTGCCTCAGCCCTGAGGCGGGCGCAATGCCGACAGCTTTTATATGCTTATGCCGCGATGGGCTTGGCGAGCCGGTCCATTTCGCGCTCGACCAACCGCCGGTAAACACCCTCGCGCCGCAAGAGAACATCGGGCGGTCCGTCCTGCACGACCTTTCCGAGCTCGAGCACGACAATGCGGTCGAAATTGCGCACCGTAGAGAGCCGATGCGCAATGGCGATCACGGTGCGCCCGCGCATCAAGCGGTTGAGCGCCTCGCGGATGGCCTCCTCCGATTCACTATCCAGCGATGAGGTCGCCTCATCGAGCAGGAGCAGAGGTGCGTTTTTGAGGAACGCCCGTGCGATGGCGATGCGCTGGCGCTGCCCGCCGGAGAGCCGTACGCCGCGGTCGCCGACCAGCGTCCGCATGCCATTCGGCAATTCTCCGATAAAGTCGCAGCGGGCTGCGAAGGCCGCGTCGAGCACCTCGTCGTCGGTCGCATCCGGCCGCCCGTAACGAATGTTCTCCATGACCGAGCGATAGAACAGCGAAATGTCCTGCGGCACTACGCCGATCGCTTCCCGGAGGCTCTCTTGCGTGACGCGAGCAATATCTTGGCCGTCAATCAAAATGCGCCCGCTTCGGGTGTCGTAGAAACGCTGGAGCAGCGCGAAGGCGGTGGATTTTCCACCGCCGGAATGGCCGACAAGACCGATCCGCTCACCCGGCATAAAGCTCAAGTTCAGGTCTTCGAAAATCTGCTGACCGTCGGCGTAGCGGAAGTCGACGTGCTCGAACTTGACGCTGGCGCCGCGGCGAACAAGCGGCTCGGCCTCCGGATGATCGCGCAGCTCATGAGGCATGAGCAGCGTCAACAAGGCTTCCGACAGGCGCGCGACATGCTGCGTTATATCGACCAGCGCCACCGCGAGATCGCGCGTCGCATGCAAAACCGACAATCCAAGAGTGCAAATGAGTACGACGTCGCCGGTCGTTGCCTCGTTGAGCTGCCACAAAATAATCGCCCAGGCGAGCAGCCCGAGCGCCAATACGATGGTGACGACGGCGTGAAAAATACGGAGCTTTTCCAGGTAAAAAAGGCTGCGCCGGCGCGCCTCCTGTTCCTGCGCCACCGTGGCGTCGAAGCGACGATGCTCGCGCGTAAGTCCGCCAAACGCGCGCACCAGGGGCATATTGGAAACGACGTCGGTCATTTCGCCGTCCACCACCGCGGCTTTGCCGGCGAAGTCGTGATGCAGCGGCCGGCCGTTGGCGGCGAAGCGAAACATCAGGCAGACCATCACACCGGCGACGAAGGCAAGGCCTCCGGCCATAGGCAAGCTGACCGTGCCGACCAAGGCGATCGCTGCCACGGTCGCCGCACAAGGGGGAAGCACGTTCCAGACGAACATGTTTTCCCCGGTAAAAACCGCATTGGAGGTTGCGGTCACGCGGCTCGTCAGGGTGCCGGGCAAACGCTCGGCGAAGTAACTTGGAGAATGTCCGGTCAAATGGCGGAATAGATCCCGCCGCAAATCTCCGGTCACCGCTACGAAAGCATAGTTGCCAATCCAACTGGCAAGCCGCCACAAAAGGTTGTCGGCGGCGATCAAGGCCCCGAGCAAGATGAAGGCGGTCCAAACGTCCGCGGTTACGCCGTGCGACAGCGTGTCAACCAGAAATTTCACGCCGTATTGGCTGCCGACCGAGCAAGCGACCGCACAAAGCACTGCGGTCAGGATAACCGCGTGTGAAATCGGCCGCCGCCGCACGTAGCTGAAGATGAACGAGAGGGGATGCTTGGCGTAGTCACATAAATCGGCCATGCGCGCTCAAACTCCCCTTTACGGACGCTGCCGGTTCCCGCTACCCGTCAGCATCACAACGCGGGCAACGCAAAATTTATCCACTCTGCTCGCAAAATTTTCGCAGTGCGAAAACGTGAGGAAAATTCGAACCGGCACGTCTTAAGGGTCAGGCCTTGAGCGCCACGTCTGGAACACGTCTTGGCCACATTGTCGATCGACGCGCGTATTTCGAATGAGGGTTGACGCGGAGCTGGGCGAAAGGTTCCGTAATCGCGAGAAATAACTTTCGATTTTCTTTTTGGAACTATCCGCCGGTTCCCGGCTCTTGATTTAGCGCCGGGGAACCCAAAAGGTTCGGATCCACCCCTCACCAAGAGGACGTCAATGCATATTGCCCAGATCGCACCCCTGACGGAGGCGATCCCGCCCAAGCTTTATGGGGGAACCGAGCGCGTCGTGTCCTGGCTCACGGAAGAATTGATCGCACTCGGCCACGAAGTAACGCTCTTCGCCAGCGGAGATTCAATCACCTCGGCGCGGCTCGAATCCGTGTGGCCGCGTGCATTGCGGCTCGATGGTTCGGTCCGCGATCCCAATGCGCTGCACATGCTGATGCTCGAGCGCGTCTATCAACGCGCGGGCGAGTTCGATTTTCTGCATTTTCATCTCGACTATTATCCGTTCTCCCTGTTTTCCCGACAGGCGACGCCATTCGTCACCACCTTGCACGGTCGCCTTGATTTGCCCGAGCATCAGCCGGTATTCGACGAATTCTCGTCCCTGCCGGTCATATCGATCTCCAACGCGCAGCGCCGCCCGTTGCCGCAAGCGCGGTGGGTCAGAACCGTCCATCATGGCCTGCCGAAGGATTTGCTGCGGCCGAAGCCGGTCAAACCCTCGTATTTCGGCTTCCTCGGCCGCATAGCTCCGGAAAAGGGCATAGACCGCGCCATTCGCATCGCCGAGCATTGCGGCGTGCCCTTGAAAGTCGCCGCCAAAGTCGACATTGCGGATCGCGAATACTACGAGGAAAAAATCAAGCCGCTGATGCAATCGGCAAACGTCGAATTCATTGGCGAAATTAATGACGCGCAGAAATCCGAGTTCTTAAGCGGCGCGACGGTCCTGCTCGTTCCCATCGATTGGCCGGAGCCATTTGGCCTAGTCATGATCGAGGCCATGGCTTGCGGGACGCCGGTTATCGCGTTCAATCGCGGGTCGGTGCCGGAAATAGTGGAAGACGGAGTGACCGGCTTCATTGTCGAGGACATTAATGGTGCGATTGGCGCAGTCGACCGCCTATCACACTTGTCGCGCGCGAACATCCGGCAAAAATTTGAAGAGCGCTTCACCTCGCGGCGGATGGCGCTGGATTATCTTTCGATTTACCGCAGCCTCGGCGAAATAAAAGCGCCCCAGCTGCGGTTGGTCGCGGACGACGCGCCGGCTCTTTAACGTGTCGTCTAATCAGCCTCGGGGGCATTGCGGGTTTCCGGCATCAGGAACCACACCGCCGCCAGCCCGAACACGGCGACTACCGCCAAGCCGGCAAATGCCGCCGGGCTGCCAAGCCGGTCGCTCATGAAGCCGGCGAATGTCGCGCTGAGCGCTGCGCCGATTCCCGTGAACGTGCCGACAAATCCCAATCCGAGATTGAAGTGCCCGGTGCCCTTGGTCAGATCGGCAACGATAAGCGGCACCATGACGCTGAAAACGGCGGCCGTAACGCCGTCGAGTAATTGCACGACAACCAGCAGCTCGGGATTTGTCACGGACGCAAAAAGGAACCCGCGCAGAGGCAGCGCCGCAAACCCAATAACCAGCAAGGGCCGCCGTCCCCATGATTGGGCCTTTCGCCCGACCCAAGGTGATAGCGTGGCGACGAGGAGTTGCGGCACCACGATACAGACAGCGATGAGGATGGTGGCCCAGCGGGCCGAGCGCATGGTCATCGCGCTGCCCATCAGCGGTAACATGGCCGAATTGGCGAGATGAAACAGCAGAATGCAGCCG
>DATNNI010000175.1:0-2962 GCA_035601915.1 Xanthobacteraceae bacterium | reverse complement strand
AAGCCCGATGCTTGTTTGATCCTGCAACGGCCGCAAGCCGAAGCCGCGCTTACGCCCGGCCGCGATCACGATTGGGCAACCATGCGCGACCACTCGCTTATTCATGCCCGCTCGGTTTACGACTGCGTGCCGGTCGCCGCGACCGACCCGCTATATATTCTCTATACCTCGGGCACGACGGGGCAGCCGAAAGGCGTGGTGCGCGACAATGGCGGCCACATGGTCGCGCTCAAATGGTCGATGAAATATCTTTACGGCGTCGAGCCAGGCGAGACCTGGTGGGCGGCTTCCGACATCGGCTGGGTGGTCGGCCACAGCTACATTGTTTACGGGCCGCTGTTTCACGGTTGCACCGCGATCCTCTATGAGGGCAAGCCGGTCGGCACGCCGGATGCCGGCGCCTATTGGCGGGTGATTTCCGAGCACAACGTCGTCGCCATGTTCACCGCGCCGACGGCGTTTCGCGCCATCAAAAAAGACGACCCGCAAGGAAAATTTCTAGCCCAGTATGACCTGACGAACTTCCGCACGCTGTTTCTCGCCGGCGAGCGTGCCGATCCCGATACGCTGGTCTGGGCGGAAAAGCTGCTCAACATCCCGGTGATCGATCACTGGTGGCAGACCGAAACCGGCTGGTGCATCGCCGGCAATCCGGTTGGCTTGGGCCAATTGCCGGTCAAGCACGGTTCGCCGACGGTGCCGATGCCGGGCTACGACGTGCGCGTGGTCGACGAGGCGTCGCGCGAACTTGCCGCCAACACCATGGGCTCGATCGTCATCAAGCTGCCGCTGCCGCCCGGCTCGCTGCCGACGCTGTGGCACGCCGACGACCGCTGCCGCGAAAGCTATTTCGACGAATTTCCCGGCTATTACAAAACCGCCGACGCCGGCTTCAAGGACGAGGACGGCTACATCTTCGTCATGGGCCGCACCGACGACATCATCAATGTCGCCGGGCACCGGCTCTCGACCGGCGGCATGGAAGAAGTGCTGGCCTCGCACCAGGATGTCGCCGAATGCGCGGTGCTCGGCATCAAGGACGAGCTTAAAGGCGAGGTGCCGTGCGGCTTCATTGTGCTCAAGAGCGGCGTCAACCGGCCGCCGGCGGAGATCGAGCAGGAATGCGTCGCGCTGATCCGCGAAAAAATCGGCCCCGTGGCGGCATTCAAGCTTGCCATCGCCGTCGCTCGCCTGCCGAAGACGCGCTCGGGAAAAATCTTGCGCGGCACCATGAAGAAGATCGCCGACGGCGAGAGCTGGACCATGCCCGCGACCATCGAAGATCCGAAAGTCCTCGACGAAATCGGCGCGGCGCTGAAGGATAAGGGTGCCGCCACGTAAGCTAAAGGCCGGACGGCACCGCCGCGCGTTTGCCGCGTTGAACCGCAATGGCTCGTTTCGCCTCAATAATGCTGGCCTGTGCGCTCACCTTCTTAAGCGCGCGCGCCAACGCACAGGCCGGCGCGACGCCGCCGGCGGCGGAGGCGCCGCCGGCGCAAAATCCGCCGACTGCCCAAAATCCTCCTACGGCTGAAGACATCTGCCGCGCGGTCGAACAGGACGCGGCGGAGAACGGCCTGCCGGTCGAGTTCTTCGCCCGCGTGATCTGGCAGGAGAGCCGTTTCAACGCGCTTGCTGTCAGCCGCAAAGGCGCCGAAGGCATCGCGCAATTCATGCCGCGCACCGCGGATTGGCACGGCCTTGCCGATCCGTTCGATCCGATCGAAGCGCTCAAACATTCGGCGAGCTATCTGCGCGAGCTGCGCGACCGCTTCGGCAACCTTGGCCTCGCCGCCGCCGGCTACAATGCCGGGCCCGGCCGCGTCAGCGAATGGCTCGCCGGCACGCGCGCGCTGCCGGGGGAGACGCGCAACTACGTCGCCGTCATCACCGGCTGGACCGCGGACGAATGGGCCTCGCCGTCGCCGCCAGAGAACGCCGACACCACCATCCCGCAGGGCGTGCCCTGCACGCGCCTCGCCAATCTCATTCTGGCGCCGAAGGAGAAGGCGCAAAGCATCGCCGCTTACGTGCCGCGCTGGGGCGTCGAGATCGCCGCGCATCTGTCCGAAAGCAAGGCGTGGGAAATCTACCGCGATGTGCAGAAGCGTTATGCCGCCCTGATCGGCGACCGCGAGCCGATTGTGTTGCACAAACAGATACCGGGCATGGGCCGGGCCCGGCGCTACATCATCACCATTGCCGACGACGACCGCGCGCCGCTCGACAAATTATGCGCCAGGCTCACGGCTGCCGGCGGCGCCTGCGTCGTGTTGCGCAATTCGCGGGGCTGATGGCATTGCCGCGCTCTGGCGGCCTTGGCGCAGACGGTTTATCACCAGCGCGCGCGAAAAAGCGCGGCGAATGGGAGGATTTATGCGCACCATCACGCTCGAAGAACACTTTGCCACTCCGGCGTTTCTCGACGGTCCGGGGCGCGATCTCAAGGAGCAGGCCGAAAAGTTCAACAACGCCCGCGCCAAGAAAGTCATTCCGGAGCTGTGCGATCTCGGCGAAAAGCGCATCGCCGCCATGGATGCGGCTGGCATCGATGTGCAGATCGTGTCGCTGACCGCGCCGGGCGTCGAGCAATTAGAGAAGGCTGACGCGCTCGCGCTGGTCCGCGACACCAACGATTTCCTCGCTGCCGCGATCAAGAAAAATCCAAAGCGCATCGGTGGCTTTGCCGTGCTGCCGACCGGAGAACCGGAAACGGCCGCCCAAGAGCTAGAGCGGCGCGTGCGCGAGCAAAAATTTGCCGGCGCCGTGATCAACGGCCATCACCGCGGGCGCTATCTCGACGACAAGTTCTTCTGGCCGATTCTCGAATCCGCGGAAAAGCTCGGCGTGCCGATCTATCTGCACCCGACCAAACCGCCGCAGCCGGTGATCGACGCCTCGTTCGGCGGCTTCTCGCCGCTGGTCACCGAGATGTTCTCAGGCCCCGGCTGGGGCTGGCACA
>DATNNI010000174.1:0-2149 GCA_035601915.1 Xanthobacteraceae bacterium | reverse complement strand
GACGCGGGCCTTCGACGCGGGGAAGACGGTGCGAGCCTCGGCGGCTTTGCTCGCCATCGGCATCGTCCTCACCCTGTTCGCCATTGCTGCGGGTTCGCCGACGGCCATGTTCTTCGGAACGATCATCGCGGGCGCGGGCTTCGGCGCATCCTACGGGGCGTCGCTGCGCGCGCTCCTGCCGCTCGCCTCCGCCCATGAGCGAGCCGGTTTGCTTTCCGCCTATTTCGTGGAGTCTTATCTCGCCTTCGCGCTGCCGGCCATCGCAGCCGGCCTTGCCGCGCCCCGATTCGGGCTGGTCGCGACAGCGCTGTTTTACGGTTCGGCGCTCGCGCTGAGCGCCCTTGTGACGCTCGCGGTCGAGACGGCTGCCGCGCGACGATGAACGCGACAAGCTGACCGTCGGCGCCGAAGCGCGAAACTCTGAAATCGCGATCCAGCGCCCCCGCTTTTCCCACCCGCAAAAGGCGTGTTACATTGGCCGTGGCGACCCGAACATCGGGGGCAATTACCTGCGCCGTCATCAACAAATAGCCACGGGATCGCTGGCCGGAGGAAACAGGAATGAAGTCTAGCAAATCGCTCGCGGCAGTGTCGGCGGCGCTGCTCATCTCGCTTGCGCCGTTCGCCGCGCGGGCGGCGGACAAGGTCGTCATCGGCGACATCGACGACATGTCCGGGGTTTATGCGGATGTGAACGGTCCGAGAGCGGTCGAGGGGATCAAAATGGCGATCGCCGACTTCGGCGGCAGCGCGCTCGGCCAGCCGATCGAACTTCTGACGGCGGACCACCAGAACAAGCCCGATATCGGCGGAAGCAAGTTTCGTGAATGGGCCGACACGAAGGGCCTGACGATGCTGCTCGGCGGCTCCAACACCGGCGTGAGCCTCGCCATGGCGCCGGTCGCCAAGGAAAGGAAGATCCCCTTTTTCGCGATCGGCGCGGGCGGGGCTTCGCTGACCGGCAAAGACTGCAACGCCTATATGATCCACTACGGCTATGACACGACCGCGCTTGCCAATGGCACGGCCAAGACGATTCTCGACCAAGGCGGCAAATCCTGGTTCTTCATTACGGCGGACTACGCGTTCGGCACCCAACTCCAGGGGGCGGCGACGAAGGTCGTTGAAGCGGGCGGCGGCAAAGTCGTGGGCGCGGTGAGAGTGCCGCTCTCGACTTCGGACTTCTCGTCCTATCTGCTGCAGGCGCAGGGGTCCGGAGCGCAGGTGGTCGGCCTCGCCAATGCGGGCGCCGATTTCAGCAATTCGCTCAAGGCCGCGCATGAATTCGGCCTCACCAACACCATGAAGCCTGCGGCGCTCCTCGCCTTCATCACCGACATCCACGCGATCGGCCTCGAGACGGCGCAGGGCCTCTACCTGACCGCGGGCTGGTACTGGGACTTGAACGACAAGAGCCGCGCCTTCGGCAAACGCTTCCTGGACAAGACCGGCGCCATGCCGACCCACAATCAGGCCGCCTATTACTCGGCGACGTTGACCTATCTCAACGCGGTCAAGGCGGTTGGCGCGACCGACGCCGACAAGGTGATGGATGAGCTGCACAAGACCAAAGTCGACGACATGTACACGAGCGACGGCATCATTCGCCCCGACGGATTGCTGCAACACTCGATGTTCGTGATGCAGGTCAAAACGCCCGCGGAATCGAAGGGGCCGTGGGATTATTACAAGCTCGTCAAAACAATGCCCGGCGAAGAGGCTTTCGGATCGCTTGCCGACTCGACCTGTCCGCTGGTCAAGAAATAGCCCGCGGGCTCAGCCCAAAACGCTCGGCGGGAGCGAGAGCTAGCAGATATAAACGCCCATAAACGCCTCTAAACGCGCTTAAACGCTAGTAAAAGTGCTAGCGTTTACTAGCGTTTATTTTTCCGAATTCGGACTTTTCAATGGGTTACAGCCGATTCAAATAAGGAAATCTGCCTCTACGCTTCTCGGATGACGAGCGACCGGACGCTGCGTTCCAAACCCTGTCCAAGCGCCATATGTCACACCGCTGCAATCTGACCAATCGAAGATCATAGCAAGGTTTTTCTTTTTCCGCAATCGGTCAGCGGCTTTATTTTTTGCGGAACCGAGAGGCGTATCGCCGGGTGCTGGATCAGTCTTTGCGCGCCGCGACATCGCGATA
>DATNNI010000173.1:0-3917 GCA_035601915.1 Xanthobacteraceae bacterium | reverse complement strand
CGGCTAACGGCGGTGATGCAGCGCGAGGTCGATGCGCGCCGGGTGCCGGGAGTCGCAATGATGATCGCGCGCGGCGGCAAGTGCGCTTACCGTTCCGACGTGGGCTCATTGCGGCCAGGCGGCCCGCCGCTACCGCGGGACGCGATTTTCCGCATCTTTTCGATGACCAAGCCGATCGTCTCGGTCGCGCTGATGATGTTGTTGGAAGAAGGACGGGTTTTCCTCGCCGATCCCGTTGCGAAATTCATCCCTGAATGGGCTAACCCAAAGGTCGGCGTTGAAAAAAACGGCCGGCTTGAACTCGTGGCCGCCGAGCGCGCCATCACCCTTCAGGACTTGCTGCGCCACACCTCCGGTTTGACTTACGCTTTCACCGGCGATTCAGCCGTTCAGCGTCTTTATAAAGACTCGCAGTTATTTGCGCCCGATCCGGCAAACGCCAAAGAGTTGTTGATCCGTGATCTGACCACGGCCGAATTCGTTGTTGAGCTCGCCAAATTGCCGCTGATCGACCAGCCGGGAGCGTCGTGGTTCTACAGTCATTCGACCGACGTCGTCGGCAGAGTGGTCGAGATCGTCAGCGGCCAGCAGCTCGGCGCGTTTCTCGAGGAGCGCATTTTCAAGCCGCTTGGAATGAAGAACACCCGCTTTTTCGTACCCGCTGAGGATCGCGCGCGCATGGCGCAACCATTCGAGCGCGACCCGGACAACGCAAAGCCGGTGAATCTTATCGAGGGGAAAGCGCCGCCGCGTTTTGAATCGGGCGGCGGCGGACTTTTTTCCACGATGGACGATTACGCCCAGTTCGCCACCATGCTCTATCGCGGCGGCACGTTCGCCGGTACGCGCTTTCTCGGGCGCAAGACACTCGACTTCATGACGGCGGACCACCTCGGCCCCAACGTGCGCATCGCAAATACCACTCTGCTGCAACCGGGACATCGTTTCGGATTGGGGTTTGCAATTCGCCAGGACGTTGGGATGGCGACGACGGTCGGCACGGTCGGCGAATATTTCTGGGGCGGGCTTGCCGGCACGGTCTTTTGGGTCGCGCCAGGTGAAGAACTGATCGCGATGATGATGATCCAGGCACCCGTGCAACGCGATTATTATCGCTATCTGTTCCGTAATCTCGTTTACGCGGCGCTCGATTAGCTTTTCCCCATCGCCGCTTTTGCTGTTATCGCGAGGACCAACGTCGCCAGCGCATAAGCGCAACCGCTCGCGACAATCGGCAGCGTATAGCTGTGGCTTAAGTCGAACGCATAACCAGCGGCGCTCGGGCCGATCAGCGTGCCGAACGCGACGCTTGTATAAAGAATGCCGATGATGGTCGACGCATTCTGCGCGCCGAAATAATCGATGACCACGGCCGGCGCCAGCGCGACAAAGCCGCCATAGAAGGCGCCGAATACCAGCGCAAAGATAGCCAACGGCCAAAAGCTCCCGGCAAACAGCCATATGGCAAACGAAAGTCCCATACCGACGAACATGATCAGAAACGAAAACGCACGCCCCAGCCGGTCGGCAAGATCGCCAAGGAGAAAACGCCCCGCGGTGCTGCCGACGCCAATGGCGCCGATCAAAAGCACCGCCGAGGCCTGCGGGATGCCGTGGTCGATCGCATACGGAACGAGATGCACGAACGGTACGAAGAGGCCGAACGCGCAGATGAAACAGGCGCCGTATAGCCCAATAAATCGCGGCGAGGTGACGGTACGCTTTATCCCAGGCGCCGCTGCGGGCGGCGGTTGCGCGCCGGGTGACATGACCTCTCCATCAGGAGCGAGACCGCGCTTGCCCGGGTCGTTCTCGATCAGGAACGCAAGGCCGACGCCGGCCACGAGGGTGAAAATGCCGAGCGCCAGATAAGTGCTGCGCCAGCCTAAAAATTCGATCAAGGTCGCGACGACCGGCGGCGCCACTAAAGTACCGACGCCGATGCCGCTCACCGCAAGTCCGGAGGCGAAGCCGCGACGGCGGACAAACCAGCGCTGGACCGAGGCCACGGCGGGAACATAGGCGCAGCCAATTCCCACTCCAACACCAAGGCTGTAAGCGGCGTAAACTTCGATCAAGCTCCGCGCTACGCTGGCGAGCGCAAGTCCGATCGCGACCAGAATCATACCGAGGACCGCGAAGCGCCGGGCGCCCCAGCGGTCGGCCAGCGGCCCGCTGATCACGCCGAGCCCGAAATAAAGAAAACCCGCGAACGCGAATACAAGAGACACCGAGCCGCGCGACGCGGCGAAATCGTGCTGCAACGAAGGCAGAAAAGCCCCAAACGAATAGGCATTCCCGAACCCGATGAAGGTGACGGCAAAAGTCCCGGCGACGACAAACCAGCCGTAGAACACGCGCGGACGCGAGACTGTTGTGTTATTCGCCATATTCGTTTCGAGAAAAATTCGTCGTCACAACCGGTCCATTGGCGAACGCCGCCGAACAGATATTAAATGGCTCAAATTGCCTTGCCGGCGAGCGGCAACGCTTCGGCCGAAACCGAATTATATTTTAACTCCGCAACGTTGAATCGGCAGATCGCGACGGTGACGGCCCGAACAAACTTCAGTCGTTATAAGTCTCGTGAACGGCGACGGCGCCGCGTTTCCAATAGGCGGCAGCTTTGACCCGCTCCTTGTCGAGTCCGCGTTGCTCGACGAGATACTGGCGCAAGGCTTTAGCGGTGGCGGCCTCGGTAGCGACCCAGGCGTAGCCCTCCCCCGAAGGGAGCGACAAGCCCGCAAGCGCGTCTTGCAACAGCGACGTTTTCCCGGCGGCGGCAGTGTTGCGATACAGCCATCGGACCTCGACCGCGGCGCGGCTGGCAAATTGCTGTTCTTCCGTCTTGTCGGCAATTTCAGCGACAACAATTGCGCGCGTGCTCGCCGGCAATTCTTCCAGGCGCCGGCCAATGGCCGGCAACGCCGTCTCGTCGCCAACGAACAAATACCAATCGAAGTCGTCGGGAATGACAAGGGAGCCACGGGGGCCACCGACGCCAAGGAATTGGCCAGTCCGCGCCTGCGCGGCCCACGCGGTCGCGGGTCCTGCATCATGCAGCACGAAATCGAGCGTCAACGTGTTGGCGGCCGCATCGTGGCGGCGGGGCGTGTAGTCGCGTGAGGGAGGCCGCACTATGCCTTCCGGATAGACCGGCCCATTCGGACTGGGCGTCGGCAGCACCGGCTTCTCTTCGCCCGGATGCGGAAAGAACAATTTGACGTGGTCGTCGTATGACGCGCTGACGAAGCCACTCAACGCCTCTCCGCCCACTACGACACGCACCATCTTCGGAGTAAGGCGGCTCACGTCGCGGACTTGCAGCAGCCGCATTTTCAACTCGTGGCGGACGCGGCGGCCGACCCGGGCAGTTGGTTGAGCAGTTTCCGACATTGCTAAAGACCTTCTTGAGCTGGGTGTACTTCTTGTTGAATGTGTTTCGTCAAAGTTCGTGGCTAATGCTTCATGTAAGCACGCCCGTCGCCATCAGCCATGCCGCGCCGCGCTGTTGCCCTCGGGTTTCAATCGCATGGACAGTTCGACATCCCCGCCAAACGGAACCGAAAGAAAACCGCTATTCACGGAGCGGACCTTGGCCAGATATTCCGGACTGTCGTCGGCGTTGTCGGCGACAATGAGCGCGCCATCGCGCAAGCGCCCTTCAAGCAACGACAATACGGGCGGATAGAGCGCCTTGGCGCCATCGAGCAGCACAAAGTCGACGGTGTCAGGCAGATCGCGAGCGAGGGTTTGCAGCGCGTCGCCTTCGCGAATCTCCACCAAATCCGACAGGCCGCCGGCGGTAAGATTCTCGCGCGCCCGCTTTATTTTCGATGGTTCGAATTCGCTGCCGATCAAGCGCCCGCCGCCGTTATCACGCAACGCGGCAGCGAGATGCAGCGTCGAAATTCCGA
>DATNNI010000172.1:0-4809 GCA_035601915.1 Xanthobacteraceae bacterium | reverse complement strand
CCGAAGCATCCGGGCCAGTATCTTAAACCGATTCTTTTGCGGGTCATTGAGGCTTTGATAAAGCGGAGCGCCCGCGTCGGCGACGCGCTTTAGCGCGGCGCTCGTTTTTGCCATCCGGTCGGCGCGATGCTCAAGCCGATCGAACGGGCTCGTTGGCGCGGCGGCGGCGCTTTCGCCGTGATCGGCATTGTCGCGCGCCTGCCGCCGCTCGATGCGCAGCTGCGCCAAATCGCGCAGCGCCTGTTCGAACGCCGGCCAATTTTTGGCCTGATCGGCATTCAGTTCGAGGCCAGCCCTTAGCGCCGCAATTCGCGCGTCCGCGAACGCTGCCATGTCCTCGGCGCTCAGATGATACCTCTGTTGAAAGCGAGGAGCGGAATCGCCGGAACCCCTCGGCCCGAAATAGCGCTGCTGCGCAAAAACGATTGAAGATCCGGCGATAGCCAGCGCGGCCGTCCCGATCACCAAGGGTCTGAACACGTTGTCCTCCATGGTTCAAGCCGTTCGTTGTGCCGGAGTAGAGGGCGGCCGCACGGTCGAAACAAGTTAAAGTTTCGTCAGGCGCAGCGTCGGCGGATTACAAGTTGGTAACCTTGCGCATTGGCCGCCAAAACCTCTAACCGCCGTAACAGAAATTTAAGGTTAAGGGAGTTTTCTGTCGGTGGAATGCCATCGAGTTAGTGCGAGTCGCAGGTGAACATTTTTTTTAGACTATTGCTCAGCGCGGCATGCTGTTGTGCCGCAAGCGGCGCAATCGCTGCCGACATGGCGGCGCCGCCAGCGCCGTTCGTTCCTCCGCCTCCTTCGACCTGGACCGGCTTTTATCTGGGCGGGAATTTCGGCGGCACGTGGGACCCGACCGGCGGATATAACACCAACTGCGCCGCCGCCGGCGACTGCACAACGGCACAAACCACACTTGCCGGCGTGGCCGGCGGGTTGCAAGGCGGCTACAACTACCAAATCGGCGTAATGGTGCTTGGCGCGGAGGCCGGATTTTCCGCGACTTCGTTGCGCGGCACTTATACTGCGACGGACGGCGTCGACAATCTGACGACCAGCGCCGACTATTTCGGAACAGCCACCGGCAAGGTCGGCGTCGCGGTCGGCTCGCTGTTGATCTACGGAAAAGGCGGCGCGGCATGGACGCACACCAACAACAGCGATTTCAATTCGCTGGAAAACATGACATTCACGACGAGCTATTGGCAAACCGGCTGGACGGTTGGCGGCGGTGCCGAATGGGCGTTCTCGCCAAATTGGTCGGCTAGGGTCGAATACGCTCTCATCGACACCCCGAACAAACCGACGACGTTCACTTCGTCCGCAGGCGTTTCCTTCACCGCGGTCATGCACCAGCAGATCAATTTGATAACAGCCGGCCTCAATTACAGGTTCTAAGGCGAGTAAAAGCGGCCGAGAATTTTTTCGCCAAGTTGAAACAATCGATGCAGGCGGAAACCCTGTCGGCGATTTCCGTACCGTTCAAACGGCACGCGAACCGCTTCAGGCGGCTCGCCCCATACGCACTGTCTTTGCGTCGTCGGCAACAAGCTGGACCGGGATGCGAAGGATAAAGCGGGATCCCAATCCCAGCTTGCTTTTCACCGAGAGCTCGCCACCCATCAATCGGCAATAACGATGCGCCAGCGGCAAGCCGAGCCGCACGTCATCGCCGTAATTACTCGCGGTTTCTTGGTGGGAATTGCCGAACGTCTCGAACAATCCTTCGATCTGGCTCTCTGCAATTCCAACTCCGGTATCCTCGACCGCGACCGTCAACACGCCGGCTTCTACGGAAGCAGCCAGAAGTATGCGGCCGTGTTTCGTGAATTTCGCCGCATTGCTCAAAAGATTTTCGATCACCCGGCGTAGCTTCGGCGCATCGCAGATGATCTCCATCGCCGGCGCCTGCTCAACCTTGAACTTGTTGCCGCTCTCCGCAACCGTCGGACCCCATTTTACAGCCAGCTCATCGAAGAGCTCATTGAATCGCACCCTATCCGCGTCCAGCTCCATTTTGCCGGCTTCAAGCTTCGACAGGTCAAGCAGATCGTTGATCAGCTCCAGCAGCCGGTGTCCGGCGCTGCGGATCGAAGTTAAGTCGCGGTACTTTTGGTCCTTGGCCGGATCTAGGCCCTCGATCAGAATCTCGCTGTAGCCGATGATCGAATTAAGTGGATTGCGGAGCTCGTGGCTCATTTTCGCCAGGAACTCCGATTTTGCCAGCATCGCTCGCTCGACCTGCTTGGTGGCTTCGCGGAGCTGCCGCGCAGTTGCCTTGTGCCGCTCGACTTCCTGTTCAAGCTCGGCTTGAGAAGAGACGATGTTGGCGTAAAACAGCGCCATCATCGAAACGTAGACGCTTGCGCAGAAGGTGGAAATCAGACCAAGCACCGCTAGTCCCTCGAGCGGCACGGTCTCCCGGAATCCCAGCGCGCAGTATATCGCGTAGAACACCGAAAGATTTGCGACAATCAGCAGGCTGACGATAATTCTGGTCTTGCGCTCCGGCAGATAAAAGAACGCCAGCAGCGGAACGGTGACGAGCCAGGGCAATATCGGCGAACTGACGCCGCCATACTGATAACATCCCCAAAATACGCAAAACATCAGATTTTGGATCGAGAGCAGCGCCAAAGGCACATACCAGCCGGTGAGGCGCAGCACGAACGGGAACGGCCAGAAGGCTGTGACGGCGAGGAAAAAGATCCACCACGACAGGTCCGCCCCGCCTTGGATGTAGAGCATGGAAAACGAAATTGTGTGGCCGAGAAACGGACCAAACAAATGGCTGAATAAAAACATCCGCACGCCTTGCAGAAGGTCGGGGGACGATTTCAGTTTCTCGGGAATGAACCAATCGACCGCAGAATTGACCCGCGCCGCAAGTGTCTTGAGGGAATTTTGCATCACAGAACCCGTTCCCGCTGCATGCACAAAATTCAAGCCGCCGCCGCGATTGCCGGCGAGGCGACAGGCAACCGTACTGTAAAGATCGATCCTCGCCCCGGTTCGCTTTCGACCAGCAGGTCACCGTTGAGCAAGCGCGCGAGCTGATGGCTGACGGCAAGGCCGAGCCCCGAACCGCCATAAGACTTCGCGGTTACCGAACTGGCTCGATTGAAATTCGTGAACAATCCGGCGATCGCTTCGGCGGGAATACCGATGCCGTTGTCTTCAACCGAGATAACGACTTGCGTGTTTTTTTGCGCCGCGATCCGCTTCGCTCGTAGCAATACCTTGCCGTTCTTGGTGAACTTGCCGGCGTTACCAAGCAAATTGATGAGGATCTGGCGCAAGCGGGTCTCGTCTGTTTGGACGACACCCAGGGTGCCGACTTTTTCCAGGATAAATTCGTTGCCGTTTTGCGACACGAGATTACGGCAGGTCGATGTCACTTCTTCGAGGCATCGATCGAGATCTACCGGACGCAGAGATACTTCGACGTTGTCCGCCTCGATCTTGGGCATGTACAGCACGTCGGAGACCAGCGACAACAAATGCCGGCCCGCACTGTTGATGGTTTTGAGGTCGGCTTCGTCGGCCGAATTCGCGTTGGGTTCGATCTCTTCCAGCAGGATTTCGCTGTAGCCGATGATCGCATTCAATGGCGTTCGCAGCTGATGGTTCATTTTCGCCAAGAAGACCGCTTTTGCTTCATCGGCGCTTTCGGCGTCTTCCTTGGCTTGCCGCAGCTTCGCCGCCGTCACCAAGTGCTTTTCGATCTCCTGGCGCAGCGTCGACTGATCCATCACGACGTAGGCATAGTAGATCGCCATCATCGAACTGTAGAGGGTCGCGCATAGCGCCGAGATCATGCCGACGGTGGACAATTCCTCGACCGGAACGCGTTCCGGAAAAGATCCGGTGAGTATGTAGGCTACGCAAAAGGCGGCGAGGTGCGCACCAAAGATGCTGACGACCAGAAACGCCCGGTCACCCAGGTAGAAGAAGCCGATCAGCAACGCGACGAGCACCCACGGCAAGAACGGCGAACTCACCCCGCCATAGAAGAAGGATCCGATAAAGCTGACGAAGGTGAGATCACAGAAGGAAAACAATGCGAGCCACGTCAGCGTTCGCATTCGTTTGAGGGCGAAAGGCAGCAGCCAGAATGCGACGCACAGCGCGCAAATCAGCCAGAACACAAAATCGTGCACCGCCAACGCCCGATACAGATAGCCGAGAATGGCGACCGCGCTGAATGGGCCGATCAAATGGCTGATGACGAAAATTCTCGCTCGCCAGAGATTCGCTGTGTTTATCCGCAGCTCCGCCGGAATAAACCAGTCGATGATCCTAATCAGCTTGTCGCTATACATCGCTAGTCCTCATGACCCGTATTTGCCCGGCCTCAAGCAACGGCGCGAGCGACCTTGCGTTCTTGTGGCGCACTTGCCCGATATTCTTCGTATTCAGGCAGAGTGAGATCGACCGCCGCGCGCAGTCTTGCCACCAGCTCCATGACGTTTTCGTCGGTGTGGCTGGGCATCATTTGCAGCCGGAAGCGCGCGTTGCCCTTTGCCACGGCCGGATATTCGACGAGGTTCGCGATCACCTCGAGTTCCGGCAACCGCCGGCTGACCATGCGCGCTAACGCTTCGTCCCCCACCAGCACGGGGACGATTGCCGACGGATCGCCGATGACGCTCAGTCCGGCTGCGGTCAACGCATCGCGCATCTGGACGACGCGCTTTAACAACTGCCATCGGAGCTGCTCGCCCTTCCCGGACTTTACGATCTCGAAGGCCTTGGTCACGGTGGCGGCCTGCACCGGCGACAGCGCGTTCGAGAACGTCGCCGAGC
>DATNNI010000171.1:0-2498 GCA_035601915.1 Xanthobacteraceae bacterium | reverse complement strand
CGCCAGCGGCCAATCTCATCATGCGAAGAGCGATCACATTCTGAGCTTCGAAGCCTAGCTGGATGGTTTTTAAAGTCACGGAGAACCAGGGATTGAACATGAAGCTTCAAACCTTTCAGTGGCCGCAAAACTTCGTCGGCTCCAAGCGCTGGCGGCGTGGTGCGACGGCCAGTCTCACCTCGATGGATCGCCGTTGGGTCCGCGCGCAACGATTTGATGACGAAAGCCAACGCGCCCAGCGACGCGCTGTTCCGCTTTATCGCGCCGATCGTTGCGCGCAGAGACAAGTTCTCCAGATTTCACGGGCCATTATGCGCCGACCACGCCGGCATTATGTCACGCGATCCTTGCAACATCGGCGGAAGTGCCTAAATGATCATCATCGAGCTAGGCCGAATGATTCGGCGTCGCCCGCGCCCCTGGCGACAGATTAATCCGTCCAAATCTCGAACCGACCAGCCGCGGCTCCCGCCGTGGCTTAGCCGCGTTTGAAAGAAGAGTTACATGACGCAAGGAACCGTAAAGTGGTTTAACGGTCAAAAAGGCTTTGGCTTTATTCAGCCCGATGATGGCAGCAAGGACGTCTTCGTGCATGTCAGCGCAGTGGAACGCGCCGGGATACGAGGCCTCGTCGAGGGACAAAAGATTTCTTTCGAGGTTGTTGCCGATCAGAGGACTGGCAAGATGTCGGCAGATAGTTTGCGCACGATCTGACCGAGCTCCGCGGATAATTCCTTACGAACTATTCGCGACACCCAAACATTGCGGGTAGCGGGCAAACCGCCGACACGCTGCCCCGCTTGCCGGTGTGGCGCGCGCCAACATCAGAGCTTGCACGCTGCACACGTTAAAGCGCCGCGGCTGGCGTTAACGTCGAGATAGTCAATCCGGTGTTCGTCCGACCGCTCCATGCGCTGAGAACGTCGCTCTGCGCCTTCGCTTGCCGTTGCCGCACGCCGCACAGTTAACGACGGGTCACGCCCGCTTTACCTTAACGCGAGGTTGCCGCCCGTCGGGCAGGCAACCTTAGCTAATTTCGCTTAGTGATCGGCATCGAGTTTTCTCACCGATCGCTCAAGTGGATGCGTGATGGGCGTGATGCCATTGACGGCGCTCAGGGAAGCGAGCGCGCCGGAGGCCGATGCCGGCGCCGCCGCTCGCGACGTCCGTCGCGGCGTATTGCCGACGCAAGTGCGGTTCAGCATCCACGGCGAACTTTCCGCCGCCGAACACGATTGGCGCCGCTTCCAGGAGCGCGCCGACTGCACCGTGTTTCAAACCTACGACTGGCTCGACGCGTGGCAGAAGCACATCGGGCTGCGGCACCGCGTCAAACCGGCGATTGTGGTTGGCCGTTTCACCGACGGCGACATCGCATTCCTGCTGCCGTTTTGCATTGAAAGAAAATACGGGCTCCGCCGGCTGCGCTGGCTCGGCCAGGACTTGTGCGACTACAACGCGCCGCTGTTGGCGCGCGGATTTTCGGAGCGCGTCGAGCTCGATCGCTTCCTCGCCATCTGGCAGATTTTGCAAGCGCAAATGCAAAGCGATCCGCTGCTGCGCCACGACTGGATCGACTTCGCAAAAATGCCGAAGAAGGTCGGCGATCAAATAAACCCCTTCACCTATCTCGAGGTCACGCCGAACGCGAGCGGCACGCATTTGGCGCATCTGACCGAAAATTGGGAGGCGTTTTACGTCGCGAAGCGCTCGTCGTCGACCCGCCGTCGCGACCGCACCAAGCGCGCGCACCTCGCCAAGCACGGCGACATCCGCTTCGTCACCGCGACGGATGCCGGCGACGCCCAGCGCACGGTCGAGACGCTGATGGAGCAGAAGAGCCGCGCCTTCGCGCGCAAGGGCATACCCGATCTGTTCGCGCGGCCGGGACACCGCGAATTTTTTCTCGATCTCGCGACCAACCCTGCGACGCGGCAACTCGCGCATATCAGCCGCACCGAAGTCGGCGCGACCAGCGCAGCGGCGAATCTCGGCCTCGTGTTCGGCGATTGCTATTATCACGTGCTGGCAAGTTACACCGATAGCGAGCTGTCCAGTTACGGCCCCGGCAATCTGCATCTGCGCGAAATGATGGCCTACGCCATCGCGCGCGGGCTTAAGCGTTTCGATTTCACCATCGGCGACGAGCCCTACAAGCTCGAATGGTCCGATACCGATACGCAATTGTACGACTTCGCCACGCCGGTGACCTGGCGGGGGGCGCCGGCGGCGCTGACCTCGGACCTCTTTCGCCGCAGCAAGCGGCTCGTCAAACAAACGCCGTGGCTGTGGCGGCTGGCGGCCGATGTCCGCTCCCGGATCGGAGCGAAGTCGCTGCCGGATCTGCTGCGATTGCCGCGTTCGGAAACTTCTTCGGCGACCCCAACCGACAAAAAGCCTGCCGCACGCGTGGTCGCCTGCGTCATGGGCGACATGGATCTGGTGCGCCCGCTGGCGCTCGCCGGAATACCCTGCGCAGTGGCGGCCCGTCCCGGATC
>DATNNI010000170.1:0-10076 GCA_035601915.1 Xanthobacteraceae bacterium | reverse complement strand
TGAGAACGTCGTCGCCGTCTATGTTGCTCCGGAAAAGGAAGGCGCCAAGGCCGAACCGCTCAAAGAAGCGGCGCTGGCGCTGAAGCTTCCGGTCCATCAGCCGGCGTCGTACCGCAAGCCGGAAGTTTTGGAAGAATTCCGCGCGCTCAAGCCGGACCTGCAAGTGATGGCGTTTGTCACTTTGTTCGTGCCGGAAGATTTTTTGAACGCTCCGACCCACGGCTCGATCCAGTATCACCCGTCGCTGTTGCCCGCTTATCGTGGGCCGAGCGCCATCAATTGGCCCATCATCAAAGGCGAGGCGGAGACTGGCCTGTCGATTTTCTGGCCGGACAACGGACTCGATACCGGCGATGTTTTGCTGCAAAAGAAAACGCCGATCGGGCCGGCCGATACGCTCGGCTCAGTCTATTTCGATCGGTTGTTCCCCATGGGTGTGGACGCGATGCTCGAGGCGGTTGATCTCGTCAAAGCTGGCAAAGCGCCGCGCCATAAACAGGACGAGAGCAAAGCGACGTATGAGGGCCGCTGCGGCGCCGAAAACGCGCATATCGACTGGGGCAGGCCTTGGCAAGATGTCGATCGCCTTATTCGCGGCTGCAATCCGGCGCCGGGCGCGTGGTCGGAACTTGACGGCAAGCGGATCAAAATCTTCGAAGCAAAGCCGCTGCCGGCCAAGGACCCAAAGGGCATCGCCGGCAAGATGGGTGAGATCGTCGCCGTCGATGCCGACGGATTTACCGTCGTGTGCGCGGATGGCCGTTTCAAGGTCATACGCGTGCAAACCGACGGACCCAAAATCGCGGGCGGCGAATTCGCCGCCAATGCAAAGCTCAACCCCGGTATGAGGTTTTCATGACTGCATCTTCCGCCACCGCGGCGAAGGCTCCGGCCGTCGCCTCGCAACACAAAGCGCCTAAATCAGACATTGAGATTTCGCAGGCCGCGAAGAAACGTCCGATTTTGGATATCGCGCGCGAAAAGCTCGGGATTGGACCGGAAAATCTCGAGCCCTATGGCCACTACAAGGCCAAGATATCGATGGACTTCATCAAGTCGATCCAAGGCCGCCCAAACGGCAAATTAATCCTGGTCAGCGCCATTAATCCGACACCGGCCGGCGAAGGCAAGACGACGACGACGGTGGGTTTAACCGATGCGCTCAATCACATCGGCAAAAAGGCGATGCTGTGCATTCGCGAACCGTCGCTTGGTCCGTCCTTCGGGATGAAGGGCGGCGCCGCCGGCGGCGGTTATGCGCAGGTCGTGCCGATGGAGGACATTAATCTGCATTTTACCGGCGATTTTCACGCCATCACTTCCGCCAACAATTTGCTCGCGGCAATGCTCGACAACCACATCTATTGGGGCAACACGCTGGGCATCGACGAGCGCCGGGTAGCGTGGCGCCGCGTGCTCGACATGAACGATCGCGCGTTGCGCTCGATCGTTTCATCGCTTGGCGGTGTGGCCAACGGGTTCCCGCGCGAAGACGGGTTCGACATCACGGTGGCATCCGAGGTGATGGCGATCTTCTGCCTGGCCCGCGACCTCGACGATCTGAAGAAGCGGCTTGCCAATATTGTCGTCGCCTACACGCGCGATCGAAAGCCGGTGCGCGCCGGCGATCTGAAAGCCCAGGGCGCAATGACCGTGCTGCTCAAAGAGGCGCTGGCGCCGAATCTGGTGCAGACGCTTGAGGGCACGCCTGCTTTCATTCACGGCGGTCCGTTCGCCAACATCGCCCACGGCTGCAACTCGGTGCTCGCCACCACCACGGCGCTCAAGCTCGCCGAGTACGTCGTTACCGAGGCGGGTTTCGGCGCCGATCTCGGCGCGGAGAAATTTCTCGATATCAAATGCCGCAAGACCGGGCTCGCGCCCGATTGCGTCGTGCTCGTCGCCACCATTCGCGCGCTGAAAATGCACGGCGGGGTGAAGAAGGAGGACCTCAAGCACGAGAACCTCGGCGCGCTCGAAGCCGGGATGAGCAATTTGCAACGTCACGTCGAGAACATGCGAAAATTCGGCGTCGTCCCGCTGATCTCGATCAATCGCTTTTCGTCGGATACCGACGCTGAAATTAAGCTGGTGGAGGAGAAGTGCAAGGCGCTTGGCGTCGAGGCGCTGATGGCCGACCACTGGGCGCTGGGCGGCGAAGGCGCGGCGGATGTCGCGCGCGCCGTGGTCAAAATCTGCGACCGCGGGCAGAGCAAGCTGAAGCTTCTCTATCCCGATGATATGCCGCTCCTGGAAAAAATCCGCACTATCGCCAGGGAAATCTACCGCGCAAAGGACATTTCGGCCGACAAGGCGGTGCGCGACCAGCTGGCGAATTTTGAAGCCATGGGATACGGCAAGTTTCCCATTTGTATTGCGAAAACGCAGTATAGCTTCTCGACCAATCCCGACGCCAAGGGCGCGCCGGCGGATCACGTCATCCCAGTACGGGAGGTGAGGCTTTCAGCCGGCGCCGAATTCATCGTCGCCATCTGCGGCGAGATCATGACTATGCCGGGCTTGCCGAGAGTCCCGGCCGCGGATGCGATCGATGTCGGCGCCGACGGAAAGATTGTCGGATTATTTTAGCAAACAGCGAGGACTGCACGATGTTGAAATTCTATTACAACGCGGCGCCGAATCCGACCAAGGTCGCGCTGTTTCTCGAAGAAGCGGCATTGCCCTACGAACCGCATCCGGTTGATACCCGCAAAGGCGATCAACACACACCGGAATTTCTTGCGATCAACCCCAATGCGAAAGTGCCGGCGATCGTTGACGGCGACGTCACCGTGTTCGACTCCAACGCGATCCTGCTCTATCTCGCCGAGAAGACCGGCAAGTTCCTGCCACCGAAGGGCGACAAGATGCGCGGCGAGTTTTTGTCGTGGCTGATGTTTGTCGCTTCCGGCGTCGGACCGTATTCCGGCCAATCGGTGCATTTCCGCAACGCCGCGCCTGAAAAGATCGAATACGCGATCAACCGCTATGCCTTCGAGGCGCAACGCCATTTCGGCATTCTCGACGCGCGCCTCGCCAAGCATAAATACATGCTGGGAGATACCTACACTATCGTCGACATGGCGGCATGGGGCTGGGCGCGCATGGTGCCCGTGGTTCTTGGCGAAGCGGCGTGGGCGAAATTTCCGAACCTCAAGCGGCTGGTCGATGAGATCAGCGCGCGGCCCGCAGCCCAGCGCGCCGTCGCGCTAAAGGAAAAGTATCAGTTCAAAACGGAAATGGACGATCTGGCGCGGCGTTCGTTGTTCCCGCACCAGTCGGTAAAAGTCGCCTGACGGCGCCAGAATAATACGGGTGCTGTGCGTTTTTTTAGTGACAGGCGACTGAGATTCTATTGGCGAAATTCGCGCCGGTGCCGATATTGGCCTCAGATGTCGCCAAGTTCTTGTCGAGCCGCAGCGCGGCCGGAAAATTGTCATCCTGCGGTTTATTGACCGACAAGACACACTCGGCCGGCGCGCCGACAAGCCGTACCGGATTGTTCGAATCAAAGCCAAAGTCGATGAAGAATTCTTCATCGTAAATTTCGATCTCAATCGCTTTTGCCTTCACCGGCGTCTTGAACGGCATGGTGAAGTGAAGCGTCAGTACGGTCGCCTTCGGGTCGTAGTCGAGGAAATAATCTGTTGGCGGCAGGAAAGCGTCTTTCAGGTTCTTGCCGTTGGCTTTGGCGTAGGTGAAATACCCATAGTCTTTTAGCGACTCGATGTTGACCTGGGCGAGAGCCGCGAGCTCAGCGCGGCTGAATGTGCCTTTGGTCTTTTGCTCGATTCCCTGTAAGGCGAAAGCGGAGAACGTGTCGTCAAAAGTCCAGGCGTTGCGAACGCCGGTGACTGAGCCGTCCGGCGCGTAAAGGAGCTCCTCGGTCATGGTGACCCAGACATGCGGATGCGCCTGCGCGCGCCCCGTCGCAACCATGCCGGCCAGGAGAACGATCAAAAAGACGTAACGATGTAACATCAGGTTCGCGCTCGCGTACCAAATCGGGCGTTCCGCACTTTAATCCCGACTGGGGCGGAAATGGGGGCTTAATCTGAATACAGTGATGGGCCGGGCGAAATTGCGGTTCCGGCTGAATGAAAGGGCGGCCCGATGGAATACAAAGAATATGTCATCACCGAATTCGTCAACGAAAAGGGACAATGGCAAGCCCACATCCGCCGCTAGTGTGGCGGTTCAGAAGTCCGCATCATCTTGCCGGCACCGTATCATGCGGACTTCTGAACCAAAGCCATACTAGATTAATAGGTTTGCTAGTGTCCCTTTGATTTCGAAGTTCGCACATGGGATTGCCGCCTGGTCATGCGAACTTCGGAATCGGGACACTAGGATGCCAAGCACATGAGCGTTGATGGAGCGTCGGTACCGGTGTTCACCACCGCCCACGCCGATACGGAAAACGAGGTGGTGCGAGTAGCGAAAGAGGCGATCGATACGAGAAAGGTGTCTCTGGCGCGGGGTTGATACGTCCGTCAGAAGCCTGACCGTTGCGGACGACCTTACGCCCCCGCGGCTCCACCATCCGAGCGCGGATCGTGTGCGCCTTCCAGATTGCCGTCGGGATGCAGCACCACCGCTCCGGCATGGCCCATAATGCCGGAATATGGATCGCCGACCAGTTCGACGTCATGCCCGGCGTGAACCAGCGCGTCGATCAGCGCGTCGTCAAAACGCGGCTCCAGCCGCAGCGCCGTGCGCGGCTCGCCCCAGGTCCGGCCAAGCACCCAGCGCGGGCGATCGATCGCATCGGCAAGCGGCTCGCCGAACAGAGCATAGCGCGTAAAGAGAGCAGATTGCGTCTGCGGCTGACCATCGCCCCCCATCGCGCCATAGGCCATGACGCGTCCGTCTTTGAGGACCGCGAGCGCCGGATTCAGCGTGTGGAACGGCACGCGCCCGGGCACCAGGAAATTGAGCGCGCCGCGTTGCAGCGAGAAATTGATGCCACGGTTCTGCATCAGGATTCCGGTCCCTGGCAGCACGCAGCCGGAGCCGAACTCCCAGTACAACGATTGGATATAGGAGACGACCAAGCCCGAACCGTCGGCGGCGCCCATCCACACTGTATCGCTCTCGCTTGCGCCGAGCGGCCAAGGCGCCGCCTTATGCCGATCGATTTTCATGGCCTCTCCGGCAATGAAACGCGGCTCGAGAACGCGATCGAGCGCATGCGCCAGATTTCCCGGATCGCTGACCACCCGATCGCGCATCCGTAATGCGCGTTTGGTCGCTTCGACCAGGCAATGGACGTGGTCGAATCCTTCAGCTTCGGTGACGCCGAGGCGGTCGAACAACGCCAGGATCATTAATGAGGCGACGCCTTGCGTCGGCGCATCGGTATTGTAGAGCGCCGCTTTCGGTAGTTCGACGTGCAAGGGCTCGTGCGGCGTCGCCCGATAACGGGTGAAATCCTCGCGCGTCAGCGGGCTGCCGATCCGCTCAAGATCGGCCGCAAGCTCGCGCGCAATGTCGCCGCGATAAAAATCGTCGAGGCCGGCATGCGCCAGGTGCTCTAGTGTCGCCGCAAACGCTTCTTGTTTCAGGACCGCCCCTTGCGGCGGGGGCTGGCCGTCAAGCAGGAAAGCATCGGCAAATCCCGGAACCGGCGCCAACTCGGCGAGCTTTTCGGCGGTGACCTGCGCCTGGCTCCGGGTAACCGCGTAACCGGCGCGGGCACGATCGATAGCGGCGGCAAGTAAATCCTTAAGCGGCAATCTGCCGCCGAGCGCATGAGCATTCTCAAGCGCGATCGCCCAACCGCCTACGGCGCCCGGAACGGTAAGCGCGGCAAGAGGTCCGCGCGTCGGAATGGTCTCGTAATCACGATAGAGTTCAGGCTGCGCCGCCGCCCCGGCAGGTCCCGGCGCCATGATGGTGCGGATGCGGCCCGACGGCTCGCGGATCGACCAGAAGGCGTCGCCGCCCGCATGATTCATGTGCGGGTAGACGACCGCGATCATGGCCGCCATGGCCAGCATGGCTTCGAGCGCGTTGCCGCCCTCGGCAAGGATGTCGCGACCGGCTGCGGCGGCGGCGAAATGCGGGGCGGAGGCGACGCCGCGACGGTGACCGGCGCTATGCAAATCCATAAGGGCTAGTTTGTCACGGACCGCGAAACGAAACCACGCTTACGCAGCAGCGCGTCGGGGCTGGGAAGGCGGCCGCGGAAGGCCTTATAGGCGTCGGCGGGATCGCGCGAACCGCCGGCGGCGTAAATCGTCTTTTGCAGCCGCTCGGCGGTCGCGGGATCGAAAATATCGCCGGCTTCTTCGAAGGCCTCGAACGCGTCGGCATCGAGAACTTCCGACCACATGTAACTGTAATAGCCGGCCGCATACCCGCCGCCGGAGAACACGTGACTAAAATGCGGCGGACGATGGCGCATGACGATCTCTTTGGGCATATCGATGCGCGAAAGCGTGCCGGTCTCGCGGTTTCCCGGGTCGGCGCCGGCCGGGGACTGCGAATGAAAGTCGAGGTCGACAAAGGCGCATGCGAGATATTCGACGGTGGCGAAACCTTGATTGAAATTGCGGGCCGCGATCAGCCGTTGCAGCAAGTCTTCAGGCATCGGCGCGCCGGTCTGATAATGCCGGGCAAAACGCCGCAAAACCTCCGGCTGTTCGAGCCAGTGCTCGTAGAGCTGCGACGGCAGCTCGACGAAATCGGTCGCGACGTTGGTGCCGGAAATCTGCGGGTAGGTGACCGCGGAAAGAAGGCCGTGCAGAGCGTGACCGAATTCGTGAAACAAGGTGCGGGCGTCGTCGAAGCTCAGGAGCGTCGGCTCGCCGGTGGCCGCCTTGGCAAAATTACAGACATTGACGATAAGCGGCTGAACCGGACCGTCGAGTTTTTGTTGCTCGCGCAGGGAGGTCATCCAGGCGCCGCTGTGCTTCGAGGGCCGGGCGAAATAATCACCGAAGAACAAGCCGATCTCGCGGCCGTCCTTTGCACACACCTGCCAGACCCGCACGTCCGGATGCCACACCGGGACGTCGTCGCGCCGGGCGAAAGTTAAGCCGAACAGCCGCTGCGCCGTATAGAAGGCGGCCTCAATCATCGCTTCGAGGTTCAGATACGGCTTGATAGCCGCTTCGTCGACCTTGCAACGCTGCTGCCGCAGCTTTTCGGCGTAGTAGCGCCAGTCCCAGGGCGCCAGCGCGAAGTTGCCGCCTTCCTCCCGGATCAGCGCCTCCAGATCGTCGCGATCGGCGCCGGCTTTTGCCCGCGCCTTGGCCCAGACCGCGTCGAGCAGTTCGCGCACCGCCTGCGGCGTCTTGGCCATCGCGTCGTCCAGCCGGTACTGGGCAAAATCGGAAAAGCCGAGCAGGCGGGCGCGTTCGGCACGGAGCCTCACCGTCTCGGCAATGATGGCGTTGTTGTCGGTCGGGCCGCCGTTGTCGCCACGCTTGACGAAGGCCTGAAATACCTTCTCGCGCAGGTCGCGGCGCCGGGCGAATTGGAGGAACGGCTCAACGCTCGACCGCGACAACGTGACGACGTGGCCATCGAGGCCGCGCTCCCGCGCGTCGGACTTCATCGCTTCGCGCGTGAACTCTGGCAGGCCGGCAAGCTCATCGCCCGCAACGGGGAGCGCATAAGCCTGCTCGTCGGCGAGCACGTTCTGGCTAAACTGGGTCCCCAGCGCCGCCAGCCGCTCAAGAATCTCGGCGAGCCGCTTCTTGGCCGGACCGTCAAGCGCTGCACCGGCGCGGCGAAAGGCGACGTGGTAGCGCTCGAGGACGCGGCTCTGCTCCGCGCCGAGGCCGAGCGAATCGCTTCGCTTCGCCAGCGCATCGATGCGGCCGAACAGAACCGCGTTGGTGTGGATCCGGTTCCAATGGGCGGCGATCCTCGGCGCAATTTCGCGCTCGATTTCGAGTAACGCGTCGTTGGTGTGGGCGCCGGCCAGAAGATGGAACACGTTTTCCACCCGCTCCAGCGCCCGGCCGCTTCGTTCCAGCGCCTCGATGGTGTTGGCAAAGTCGGGTGCCGCGTTCGAGCCGGCAATGTCGGCGATCTCGGCATCGTGTTCCGCAAATGCCCGCTCGTAGGCCGCAACGAAATGTTCGGGCCTTATCTCGGCGAACGGCGGCGCGGCTTCCGGCGTGCGCCAGGGCGCCAAAAAAGGGTTGCTGTCGGTCATCGGCGATAGGTGTGGGGATCACGGAAAGACGCGGCTGATATAGGGTCCGTCACATCTATTGTTAATGGCGCGGACCGCCTTAGCCACCCGCGGATGGGCCTGAAAGACGCCTTGATCCAGCCGCTCCTTTCGGAGAAAGTGCCGTCGTCTTGAGCGCCCCGAGCATGTCAGTGAACGATTCCAATACGCAACCGAACCGCCGGCCTCGCCGAATTGTCTGGGAGAATGTGCTGACCGTCGTCAGCGCGGCCATTCTCATCAGTGCCGAAGTGTTCGGCGCCGCCTTCGCCGGTAGCTGGGCGATCGCCAACTTGTTGGCTCTCGGCTCGGTCGGCGCGCGCGCACTCGACGGACTTTTTGTGGTCACCGGCATTGTTGTCATGGTGCAGTTCGTGCGCGCCGCGCAACGCATCGAACCCTTCACCGCCGACTGAAGTCGTCACGCTGATCGACGGCGCGATTCAGATCTCGTTAAGACCAAAACGCTTGACAGAGCGTCACAATAGATTATTTCGATAGTGCCCAATTTCGCACGTGCCTGTGGCCGTGTGTCGGTCGGTGGGCATCCGGACAAGAGGCCGGACAGCCGCCTAAGGAAGAGAACACTACTTCCTTAACTCATGCGACCGGCAGCCGGAGGCGAAACCGGCATAGCTCGTTCTCAACGGGCGACGCGGCTTAAAGCAACGACGGAAGGGCTTTTTTGGTTACTGCCGGCGCGAATGCCGGGGACACCGGAAAGGCTTGTCCATCTTTGCCAGCAGTGCGGAACGGGGGTTCCCTCATCCGGACCAAGGCAGCAATCGCGGCGACGTAATCGCTCTGTCTTCTCAGCAGAGCAGTTTGCGTCGCAGGAGGTTCACCTTAGGCGGCTACGCCGCCGGCCGGATTAGGAGTTGAGTGGCAATGACCACACGCATCCGCGAATTCCTCAAGCAGCGCACCGACAACGGACCCTGCCTCGTGCTCGACCTCGACGTCGTGCGCGAGAACTACCAAAACTTCGCCAAGGCTCTGCCCGACACGACCGTGTTTTACGCCGTCAAGGCCAACCCGGCCCCGGAAATCCTCAAGCTGCTCGTGGGGATGGGCTGCTGCTTCGACGTCGCCTCGATCGGCGAGACCCACGCGGTGTTTGAAGCCGGCGCTACCGCCGACCGCATCTCCTATGGCAACACCATCAAGAAAGAGCGCGAGATCGCTGCCGCGTTTGCGCTCGGCGTCACCCTCTTTGCCGTCGATTGCGAGGCCGAGGTCGAGAAGGTGGCCCGTGCCGCTCCCGGCAGCCGGGTGATCTGCCGAATAGTCTGCGACGGCTCCGGCGCCGAGTGGCCGCTGTCGCGCAAATTCGGCTGCGAGCCGGTCTATGCGGCCGACATCCTCGAGCATGCGCATAAGCTCGGGCTGGTGCCGCACGGCGTCTCGTTCCATGTCGGCTCACAGCAGCACAATGTCGAAGCTTGGGACCGGGCGCTCGCCTCGACGGCGGCTGTCTTCCGCGCCTGCGCCGAGCGCGGCATCACCTTGTCCATTGTCAATCTCGGTGGCGGCTTCCCGGC
Organism: Xanthobacteraceae bacterium; assembly: GCA_035601915.1. Lineage (GTDB taxonomy): Bacteria > Pseudomonadota > Alphaproteobacteria > Rhizobiales > Xanthobacteraceae > BOG-931. Next base: position 350 of record DATNNI010000170.1, on the reverse strand, counting down.
GCGCTACGTCCGCAAGACGCCAAAGCTTGAATCCTACGGCAAGGCGATCTTCCGCTCGCTGCGCAAGCATTTCGGCAATAACCTGCCAAACACCATCATCGAGCCCGGCCGCGGCCTTGTCGGCAATGCCGGCCTGATCGAGGCCGAGGTGGTCTTGATCGCCAAGCGCTCGCCCGAGGACGAAATGCGCTGGGTGTATTTGGACATCGGCAAATTCCACGGCCTGGCGGAGACGATCGGTGAATCGATCCGCTACCCGATCCGCACCACCAAAGATCGTGACGATACGGTGCCGTGTATCATCGCCGGCCCCACCTGCGACAGCGTCGATGTGCTCTACGAGAAGACGC
>DATNNI010000169.1:0-2319 GCA_035601915.1 Xanthobacteraceae bacterium | reverse complement strand
TTACATCGACATTTACCGCCCGGCGCGGCTCGATCCGGCGGTGCCGATCGAAGACACCATCGGCGCCATCGCCGACATGATCCGCGCCGGCTATGTCCGCCATGTCGGCCTCTCGGAAGTCGGGGCTGAGACCATCCGACGGGCGCAAGCCGTGCATCCGATCGCCGATCTGCAGATCGAGTACTCGCTCATGAGTCGCGGCATTGAAACCACTATTCTGCCGACGACGCGCCAACTTGGCATCGCCATCACCGCTTATGGCGTCTTGTCGCGCGGAATTCTCAGCGGCCGGGTGCCGCCGGCGACCAATAAGGGCGATATCCGCATTGTCCGCATGCCGCGTTATCAGCAAGGCAATCTTGAGCAAAACCTGAAACTGGTCGAGGCATTACGGCAGATCGCCCGCGAAAAAAATGCCACCCCGGCGCAGCTGGCGCTGGCTTGGGTGCGCTCGCGTGGATCGGACATTATCCCGGTGGTCGGCGCGCGGCGCCGCGAGCAGCTCAGCGAATGCCTCGGTGCGCTTGCCTTGAAACTCGATGCTGCCGACCTCGCGCGCATCGACGCGGCGGTGACGCCGGACCTCACCGCCGGGACGCGTTACGACGCACCGCAAATGGCACATCTCGACAGCGAGGCGGGTGCTCACCATCCTCCTACTTGATTGAGACAGGCCCGCGCTGCGATAGTTTCTGCCTCGAACCGGTTTCGCTAAGACCGGCAAGCTGGGAGGGAGTTAGTGGCTGAGTACGACTACGTCGTTGTCGGCGCGGGATCGTCCGGGAGTGTCATTGCCGCGCGGCTGTCCGAAGACCCCTCCGTCAATGTCCTGTTGCTCGAGGCCGGCGGACCAAATCACGACGACGAAAGAATCTCCGCGCCGCACCGCGCATGGGAATTGTGGAACACGCCCCTCGACTGGGCGTTCACGACGATCCCGCAGCCCGGCGCGCTGAACCGAGAGATGTTCTGGCCGCGCGGTAAAGTGCTCGGCGGCTCAAGCTGCCTCAACGGTATGATTTACATACGCGGCGCACCTGCGGATTACGACCACTGGGCCTATCTCGGCAACGCCGGCTGGGATTATGAGAATGTGTTGCCCTATTTCAGGAAATCGGAGGACTATTACGGGGGCGCATCGCGTTATCACGGCGTTGGCGGGCCGCTTTCGGTCCTGCGCCACACTCATCCCAATCCGCTGACCGACGCTTTTATCGAGGCAGCGGTCAACACCGGCCATCCGATTAATTACGATTTTTCGGGGCCTGAACTCGTCGGCGCCGGCTATGCCGATACTACGACGATGCGCGACGGCCGCCGCTGCAGCGTTGCCCTGGCTTTCCTCGTACCCGCGCACAATCGCAGCAACCTGACTGTGCAAACCGGCGCGCGCAGCCATCGGCTCGTGATCGAGAACGAAAGGTGTAAAGGCGTCGTGTATGAGCACGAGGGCAAACTGCACACCGCCAATGCCGCAGCCGAAGTCGTTGTCAGCGCCGGCACAATCGGATCGCCGCAGCTTCTCCTGCTTTCCGGAGTCGGACCGGCTGACGATCTGAACAAGCTCGGCATCAGCGTCAACGCCGACTTGCGCGGGGTAGGACAAAACCTCCACGACCATCTTCTGACTTTTGCCATCTACGAAGCTAGCCGGGAAATTCCCGCACCGAACCACAACATCCTCGAAGCTCATTTGTTCGCGAAAAGCGACCCGCGTTTGCTGGCGCCCGATCATCAACCGTTGTTCATGTGCAATGCCCCGCCGTTGCCCGGGCTGGAAATCCCGCCACATTCCTATGCGATCGCACCGGGCATCGTGCGCCCGGTCTCGCGCGGCGAACTCAAGCTGACGGCGAATGATCCCGGCGCACCGATCCGTCTCGATCCGCGCTACCTGAGCCAAGCGGCCGACCTCAACGCTCTTGTCCATTCACTCGAAGTCTCAATCGAGATCTTGGAAAACACAGCGTTCGCCAAATGGCGCAAGCGTTCGGCTTGGCCCAAAGCCAAGACGCGCGCCGAGCGCGAGCAGTGGGTGCGGCAGACATGCGAAACGTACCACCATCAAGCCGGCACCTGTAAAATGGGCATCGACGCCATGAGCGTTGTCGATCCGCAATTGCGGGTCTATGGCGTCGAAGGCCTGCGCGTCGCCGACGCTTCGATCATGCCAGCCGTGACCAGCGGCAATACCAATGCGCCGGCGATCATGATCGGCGAAAAAGCGGCCGACCTGATACGGGGCAAGAGCACTTTCCACTGATCGGCAGTTTACACCGGTGCGTAAGCGCCAGGACTCAGTTCGACCACCCGCGCTTG
>DATNNI010000168.1:0-2276 GCA_035601915.1 Xanthobacteraceae bacterium | reverse complement strand
CGCGGCGGATGGCGTCGCGGCGAGCGGCATGATGACGAGGGCCGCTGCTACCGGCGCAGCGGCGGGGGTGCTCGATGCGGTGGGTGTGGCCGATGCGGCGGCCGAGGTCGATACCGTGGGCAACGTCGATACGGCGGGTATGGTCGATGCCGTGACAACCGGCGGCAGCGGCGGCACAGTCGGATCGATGGCGCGCACTTCGACCATGGCGGTACCGTTGCGCAGCATGTCGAGCTTGGCGGCGGCGGTGTACGACAGATCGATGATTCGATTGCCGACGAACGGACCGCAATCGTTGACTCGAACCACGACACTGCGGCCGTTCTGTAAATTCGTGACGCGTACGTAGGCGGGCAGCGGCAATGTCTTGTGGGCTGCCGTCATGCCGTACATGTCATAGGGTTCGCCGGTCGAGGTTCTTTCCTTGTGGAAGCCTGGGCCGTACCACGATGCGACTCCGCGCTCCCAGTAGCCGACGCTCGAGGAGAGCACGTAGTAGCGTTTGCCGAATACATCGTAAAACGGTGGATTGCCGTAGCGCGCACGCGGTTCCAGGCGTGGAATGGCGTCCGGCACGGAAGGTGCCGCGGGCGGCACCGACAAAACCGGCGGTGCCGGGGAGGCGGGCGCAGGCGCTGTGCGCCGTGGCGTGCTGAAGCAGCCGGCGAGCCCGACGACCATCGTCAACGCAAGACCGGCCAACGCGAGAGGGGCGGCGAGCGCGCGGCGTAGTTTCACTGCGGCGAAGCCGGTTGCCGAGCGGCGGAGTCCGGCGCGGCGAGGCTGGCCGCGTCGTTCTGCAAGACCCGCTGTTTGACCGCCGCCGCCAGTTCATACACCGCCATTGCGTACAGCGCGCTGTGGTTATAGGTGGTGATTACGTAGAAATTGTTGTAGCCGACGCGCCAGTGAACTCCGTCCGTCTCGTCGGCGGCGACCAGCTGAGCGGGCGCATCCGCCGCGAGTGGGCTGTCAAAGCTCACGCCCTTCGTGCGCAGGGATTCCACGGTCTCGGATAGGCCGAGCGTGCGCCCGTCCAGATCCGTTGCCTTGTCGGGGGCCACGCTGGCTTCGCTGAGGACGGCTTCGCCGGCGATCCAGCCATGCTCCTTGAGGTAGTTGCCGACGCTCGCGCATACGTCCGGCCAATTGGTCCACAAGTCGATATGTCCGTCGGCGTCGGCGTCGACGGCGTAACGCCGGTAATTCGAGGGCATGAACTGCGGCGCGCCCATGGCGCCGGCATAGGATCCCTTCACGCTCAGGGGATTGAGACCCTTCTCGCGGGTCAGCAAAAGAAATTGCTCGAGTTCGCCGCGAAAGAACGGCGCGCGGGCGGGGTAGTCGAATGCCAGCGTGGCCAGCGCGTCCAGCACGCGGTATGAGCCGGTCTGGCGGCCGTAATAGGTTTCGACGCCGAGGATGGCCGCGAGGTATTCCGGCGGTACGCCGCTGCGAATGCTGGCTTGATCGAGCGCCAGGCGATGCGCGGCCCAGAATTCCGCGCCCTCGCGAATGCGCCTTTCGGTGACGAAGATCGGCCGGTATTCGAACCACGGCTTGGCTTTTTCGGCGGGCCGATCCATCGCTTCGATGATCGCGGGTTCGTGCCGGGCTGCCTTCAGGAGCTTGCGCAACTGCCGCTTCGTGAAAGGCGAGGTGTCGGCCATGTGCGCGATGAAGTCCTTGACGTCGGCGCGCTTGACGTCGATCGCGGCGGCGGGTCCGGAATTCGCGCAGAGGACGACGGCTAGCAGGAATAGATGCTTCAAACCGAAGAGCTTGCGCACGTCTTTAGGATCCGATGAGCTTGCGATGCGAATGCAGCGACATCAATATGCCGAAGCCCGCGAGCAGCGTGACCATGGATGTGCCGCCGTAGCTGATCATCGGCAAGGGCACGCCGACCACCGGTATGATGCCGCTGACCATGCCGGAGTTGACGAATACATAGACGAAGAAGCTCAGTGCGATTGCGCCTCCGGTGAGACGTGCAAAGGTGTCCTGGCCCTGCATGGCAAGGTATAGCGCGCGGCCGATCACGACGCCGTACAGCACCAGGAGCACGAGACAGGGCAGCAAGCCGAATTCCTCGCCGATGACGGCGAATATGAAGTCGGTGGAGCGTTCCGGCAGAAATTCGAGCTGTGCCTGGCTGCCCATCATGTAGCCCTTGCCGAACAAGCCGCCGGAGCCGATCGCGATCTGCGATTGGATGATGTGGTACCCCGTGCCCAACGGGTCGTTCTCTGGGTTGAGAAACGTCAGTATGCGTT
>DATNNI010000167.1:0-4998 GCA_035601915.1 Xanthobacteraceae bacterium | reverse complement strand
GCCGGACGCCAAGGAAGTGACGGTCGACATCGCGGCGAAAGACCTCGGCGATTTGGCCACCAAGCTGGGGACTTGAGCGCGCGAAGAGGGAAGTCGTTAGCTGACTAACGCCGGATAATCGGTGTAGCCCTTGGCGCCACCGGCATAGAAAGTCGGACGGTCCGGCGCATTGAGCGCGGCGCCGCGGCGGAACCGTTCAGGCAAATCGGGATTGGCCAGGAACAGCGTGGCAAACGAGACGAGGTCGACCCCTCCGTCGCGTATAGCGGCGTTGGCGCGCGCGAAATCGTAACCCTTGTTGCCCATCAGCGTACCGCGCCAGATGCGGCGGAAGAAACGGATATCCGGCGTTTCTCCACTTGCTATCGGATCGGTCGGTGGCGGCTCGACGATATGCAGGTATGAAAGGCCAAAGCGGGCGAGTTCGCTGACGGCGTGGGAAAACGTCGCCGCAGGGTTGCTATCGGCAATGTCGTTGAAGGGATTCGTCGGCGCAAGCCGCACGCCGACGCGGTCGCCGCCCCATTCGCCGGCCAGCGCTTCGGTGACTTCGACCAGAAAACGTGCGCGATTGACCAGGCTGCCGCCGTAGCGATCGGTCCGTTGATTGGTTTTGTCGCGCAGAAATTGATCGATCAGATAGCCGTTGGCGCCGTGCAACTCGACTCCGTCGAATCCGGCGCGCTTGGCGTTAGCGGCGCCGCGGCGGAATTCCTCGACGACGCCTTTGACTTCTCCGGTCTCCAGAGCGCGCGGCGTAACGAAATCCTGCATGCCGTTCGGAGTGATGATCTGGCCGGCCGGTTTGAGCGCCGAGGGTGCGACGGGGACGCCGCCATCCGCCTGCACGGAGGGGTGGGAAATCCGTCCGACGTGCCAGAGCTGCGCGAAGATACGGCCGCCGGCGGCATGGACTGCGTCGGTGACGAGCTTCCAGCCGGCGACCTGCTCGGCGCTGTGAATGCCAGGGGTACCCGCATAACCCTGGCCTCGCGGCGAGACTTGGGTGCCTTCGGTAACGATGAGCCCCGCGCTCGCGCGCTGCATGTAGTAAGTCACGTTTATGGCGCCGGGGACGTTGCCATCGCCGGCGCGATTGCGGGTCATCGGCGCCATGACCAGCCGGTTTGGCAATTGCAACGGGCCGAGCTGATAGGGTGAGAAGAGATCGAGGTTTGCGCTGTTTTGGGTCATGGGCATCCACGCTTAAGGTTTGCACACATACTGCACGCGGCGGTCGTTCGCGACTCCTCGCCGGCACTGGAGCTATGAGATTGGTGCGTAGCTGCGGCTTATTTTTCCGGCGGCGCCGTGCCGGAGGTCCGCTCGCGCAGCAGCGGGGACGACTCCACCCGAAAGCCACCTTCAGCATCCAGCACGATGTTGCCATCGGCGACGGCGCGCGCCCAGCGGCTGGTCGCCGCAATGCCTCCGAAGGAAAAGAAATGCGGTGCGGCGCCGACAGGGGCCGCTTCGGCGAGCGCCCGGACCAGATCGTCGGGGGTAGCCATGGCGAACACCTGTCGCATTAGGCCAGAGCGGCGCGCCAAGGTGTGAGCGGAAGTACGCACCCCGCAACGGCCGGCGTAACGCATCAGTGAGCTGAGGCTGGTCGGGCCGGCAAGCCCGATGCGCACGCGGTGGTCGAAACCATAGTCGCGTACTTCGGCGATGAAGGACAGAATGGCCGGTGCATCAAAGCAAAACTGGGTGACAATCTCGACATTGAGCCCCGTCGCTTCGGCGGCGCCGATCTTTTCCGCGAGCGCGCGCTTGAGCTCGTCGCGGCCTATCCGCGGATGGCCTTGCGGGTAGCCGGCGATTCCTATGCTGCGGATTCCGCGCCGCTTTAACAGCCCGCTGTCGATAACATCGAGGGCGCGGCGAAACGGGCCGCACTCGCTCCGATCGCCGGCAATGACGAGAGCATTGTCGACGCCCGCTTCGCGCCTGAGCCGCGTTAGAACCTGATCGAATGCCTCGACGCTCGGAAAATTGCGCACGGCAAGGTGCGGCACCGGTTCGAGACCGGCGGCACGCAGCTTTGCGGCATGGCTGATTGTTTCGTCAGCCGGCCGCCCGGGTACCATGCTGAGATAAACTTTTGCGCCGGGCCGCTGCGCGGCGAGCGCGGCAATATCGGGCGCCGACGGACGCGTCACCTCGACCGAAAATTCGGCCATCAACGCACTGATCTGCGCGACCGGTCCTGACGGCGTCCGCTCTGGAACGGGGAGTGCGGTCATTTCAATTCACCGCTTCCCTCTCGCCGGCGCAAAGTATCCGGAATCAAGCGCGCCGACGTGAGATCACATAGGACTCGTCGAAGAACCATAATCCACCGCGCTCGCGCAGCACCGCGCGCGTGGCGTCCAGATAGCGGCCGTCGGCGACGACGTCGCCGAGCCGGTCGTCCTCGACCTGGGCGACGTAGATCGCCGCATTCCACGCGGCGAATAACGTGGAGGTGCCGATTGACGTTTCGGAGATTTCCGACGGCAGAGTGTGCATGACGTAGCGAAACAGCGAACGATTATCGGCGTAGGCGTTGAAATTCAGGTCGCGGCCAGCCTGGCCGAGATCGTGCTTCACCGCTTTGAGGATTTGATGCCGATCGTGGATGAAAGGATGGTCGTCGGGCCAGACTTTCTGGATAATCTCCATGCCGGGGTCGTGGCCATGCGAATGAATGGCGATCAGGCGGCCGCCGGGCCCCAGGGCCCGCGCCAAAGGCGCGATGACCCGTTGCGCTTTGAATTCAAGCGATGCACGCGCGCGATACGGTTGCGAAGCGATGATCAGATCATAATTGCTGACGGTCCCGCCCGGCCTGGGAAGAATTGGATCGAGCAAAAAGCGGTGGTCCTCGCGATAGATCACAAGTACCACGGGCCGTTCGTAAACCGGGTTGCCGGTGCGGGGGCTTACTCCGGCCCGCCAGTTGAGCCCGAGAAACGGCTCCAGATCCATGATCTGCTGCTCGAACTGGTGCGCGGAATTGCCGATCATCGGCAGCTCGTGCCAGACCAGGCTGGACGCGGCATTGAGCGATTTCACTGCCAGCGACGGCGCGTCGGCATAGGCCAGATTGGTCAGCACCAAGACAGTCGCCGGATGTTCGAAGAAGCGATCGGACATTTTCTGCAGCGTGAGCCGGACGTCTTCGAGGCTGATCTCCTTGCCGACGACGTAGAACGGCATGTGCGGGAAACGGTCGTGCGCGGCGCGCATCACGCGCGTCAATACCGAGCCGTCACCGACTCCGGCATCGAACAGCCGCACTGCCGGCGGCCGCGGGTGAATATGCGTCAACTCTTCGGAGACGCGGTGCGCCACCTCCCACTTCTCGCTGCAGGTATTGACGAAAAGCAGGTACTTTTGCCGGTTGTCGAAAAACCGAAAGTTTCGCTGCGGATCGGCTGTCTTGTCGCCCGGGGCGGCTGGTTGCAGGGGTGACATTGCGGGCCGGCTTTCGCGGGGCCGCTCGATGACGATGGGACGCGGCCCAAGCGGCGGGTGGGCAGACATGAAGCCGTGAATGCGATCGAGGGTGTCGGTTGTGATCCGGCCGCCGTTCCGAAGGCGCGCCGCGAGTTTTCCGTCGTTGACCGCGCGTCGTCCGAAGGTCGACTCGGCGAGGCCGGTTTGACGGCAATAGTCGGATATTTCCTGAAGCAGTTGCTGGGCGTTCATGACACCCTCGTTCCTCGACGTTTCCATTGCGGCCGTTTAACCGCGTTCCGGCTTTGGATGCCGTTTTCGCTGTTTATCCAATCAAGCGGCCAGAAAAGGTCAACCACAAAGGTGCCCATTTACGAGATGGGCAATATGATGGGCAGACGCAAGGGCCGCTTTCTCGCAATTCTCGGGGGGTGCGTCCCAGGAACGGCCCCCTCGATGTCCAGACAGACCTTGAATTTCTTGCCCCCTGCTCGAGCTCCCAGCAGCTTCTGTGCGCACCTGCGCGCGTGTATCGTGACGCCAAGAAAAACAAGGGCAGGGGTTATGTGGGGTCGTAGGCGTGAGGAAAAGGCGGTGAGCGAAGCCCCGGCTTCCTCGCCGTTGCAACAGGCGATACATCAGGCGCGAATCGAGGCGGCCGAACGCACCAGCGTGGTTGTTGATCTGCGCGATGCGGAAGCCGCGCGCCTTGAGCTTCTCAACGAGGCGCTTGATCCGTTGTTTGGCGGCGTTCCGGCCGGAGTGGACTTGTTTGACCGCGGATTAAGCCGCGGAGATACCCCGCGGCTATGGATCGATCCCGTCGCGCACATCGCGATGGGGCGCGACAAGCGCACTTACCGATTTTTGTACGACACGCGCGTTGGGCGCCGGGTTCTCGCTGAATCGCATGAGATTGCCGAGATCGTGCGAGCGGTTACCGAATACGTCGCGCGCCGGCTGATCGAGCGCGAGCATGCGCTTGCGGAAGATTCGGAGTTTTCGGCGCGGATCGACACACGGGAGGCCCAGCGCCAAACGCGGCGTCGCCGGCGTCGCGGCATAGTCGCATTCGTGCTCGGCTTTCTCGCCTGCCTGCTTGTGCTCTTGGTGGTCGCCGCGATTTTGGCGAGCCTGTCCTAAGCGAGTGTCCGCCGGCCGAACTCGCGAACACCGCCGTCGGTGGTGCGCTGCCGCATAATCATTTCACAGCTAAAGCCCCCGTTCGCCTCGGCAATACGGAACAGGTTATAGCCCGCCGCGTCTTCGCTGCCGTGGGCGGCCTGTGCCGAGGCCGAAGGCGCGCCGGCCGCGGGTATCGGCCGCTGCGGACCGTCGAGCCACACCAGCGAATGGTGGTGATCGTGGCCGTGAATGACCAGCTCCGCACCCTTTGCCGCCAGCACGCGGCGAAACTCCACGGCGTCGATGAGCCGCCGCAAATGCCGACGCCCGGCAATCGTCGGCGGGTGATGGATAAGGACGACGCGAAATAATCCGCGCGTTTCTTCAAGCGCCGCGGCAAAGCGGACCAGTTGCGGCTCGCCGAGAAAGCCG
>DATNNI010000166.1:0-5571 GCA_035601915.1 Xanthobacteraceae bacterium | reverse complement strand
GCGAGCAGGCCACGGATCGGATTGAGCAGCGCCAGTCCCGCCCATGGCCAGGCCAGAATCATGACGACATAGGCGAGCATCAGCGCCGGCAGCAGCCGCAACGACGATTCGATCAGGAAACGCCGCTGAGCGCGGCCGAGGCCTCGCCACGGCCGCGGAAGGTACAGGGCGATCGCGAAGCCGGCATAGATCACCAGCAGCAGACCAAGAACCCGCGTGCCGAGCGCGGCTCCGGTAAGGATGCCGAACGCTGCCAGGTCGCCGACGCGAGGCGTGGGCAGGCGGCGAGCGATGCGGATCAAGACAAGCGTTGCGCCAGTCATAGCCGCGGCGAAGGGAATGTCCTTGGTGTGATTGAACATGGCGCCGTACCAGACGCCGCATACGGCAAGCGCGAGCGCCGCCAACAGCCCGGCGCGCGGACCGCCGATGGAACGGGCAGTTGCCCAGACCGCGGCGATCCCGCCGATACCGGTGAGCGCCGAAAGCAAATGACGAACCGCGTATGGGTCGAGCGGGAGAAGTTTCTGCAGCCCGACGGCGACGACGTCGAACAAGCCGCCGTAGAGATAGAGATTTCTGAAGTGGAAGACCGCCCGATCGGCCAGACCGCTCGTGTAATAGCGGACGATCAGCTCACCGTAACGCTGCTGCACTTCCTCATCGTTGGAGATGCCGTAATCGCCGAAAGTGAATGCAACGAGACCGATCAGCGTGACGAAAACGAGCGCCGCCGCGAAATCGTAGGCGTCCATGCGCGCAAGCCACCCGCCGGCCTTAAGCCGCAGGCCGGACACCGTGTGGGTGCCCAAATCAAAATACCTTCGGGCAAGCTTAGTCGCTGCCTCGCGCGTCATTTCCACTGGTGTCACTTCTCCGACAGCCCCCGCGGCGACATTGCGCAATAACACCCATCCGCGCCACGCCCAGCCGGAAACTTACCTAATGATCAGAAGATTACCACGAAAGATTAATGGCCGCGTCATGGCGACACGCCGTCGCTGGGGGGGTTCGGCGCAGCCCGTCAACCTTGCCGTTCAAGCTCAGGACGCCCCGAGACCGAGGAGTTTAATGGCATTTTCCTTGAGAATAAGCGGCTTTACGTCCGGCTTGATATCGAGCGTGTCGAAATCCCGCAACCACCGGTCCGGCGTGATGACCGGCCAGTCGGAACCGAACAGCACTTTGTGCTTGAGCAGGCTGTTCGCGTATCTGACCAGGATTGGTGGAAAATACTTGGGTGACCACCCGGATAGGTCGATGTACACGTTTGGCTTGTGCTGGGCGACGGATAGCGCCTCCTCCTGCCACGGGAACGAGGGATGCGCGAGGATGATGGGCATGTCGGGAAAATCGACCGCCACGTCGTCGATAAACATCGGATTGGAATATTTCAGGCGAATACCGGCGCCGCCGGGCATGCCCGAGCCGACTCCGGTCTGCCCGGTGTGGAACAGCGCCGGCACGCGCGCTTCGGCAATCGCCTCGTAGAGAACATAAGCGCTGCGGTCGTTCGGGAAAAAGCCCTGCATCGAGGGATGGAATTTGAATCCGCGCACGCCGAACTCGCGGATAAGCCGCCGCGCTTCGCGCGCACCGGCTTTGCCTTTAGCCGGATCGATGCTGGCGAAGGGGATCAGCACGTCGCTGTTGGCGGCCGCCTTTTCCGCGACTTCTTCGTTGGCATAGCGGCGGTAGCCGGTCTCGCGTTCGGCATCGACGGGAAAAATCACCGCACCAATTTTGCGTTCGCGATAGTAAGCCGCCGTTTCCTCGATGGTCGGCCGGTTGTTCGGCTGGTTGAAGTAGATCGCCATCTGCGCTTGAAGCTCATCATAGCCGTCATCCGGATGCGTGCCGCAGGGCTCCTCGGCATGGGTATGAACATCGATGGCGACGAGCTCATTGACGTTCACTGAACTGCTCCTTGATGGTTTTCGCTTCGGTCATTGGAGCATAGGCCGAACACACCGTACAGCGCCGCCTTGCATCTCTTGTGTTGCGGAACCAAGACCGTCAATCGCGCAGCGCCCTTAGCACCTCATTCGGCCGCTCGCTCATGAGCATGTGGCCTGCGGTTTCGAGCACGGTCAGGCGGGAATTTTGGATTGCCGTCGCAACGGGCTTGCCGTTTTTCAGCGGAGTCATCACGTCGCGGCCGCCCAGGATCACCGCCGCAGGCACGGCGACTTTCGCCGCGGCGCCGAGCGCATCCTTATAGGCGTTGCAGGCGGACAGGTCGGCGAACAAGACCCCGGAAGACGCCCGCTCAAGAAGCCGCAGCGCGCCGCCGAGCATCCACATACCGGGCGCTTCGCAGCCGCCCAAAACCGCGCGCTGGCCGTACCCCCAGATCGAAATCATGTCGATCGCGGCATGGTCGTTCGCTTTGGCGGCGCCAAGGAGATCGTCGGACACGCGCATCGGCGCCGCGGTAGCGATCAGCCCGAGCGCGCTGAGCTTTGCGGGATGATGCGCAGCCATTTCGAGCGCGACGAGCGACCCCATGGAATGACCGATCACCCTTGCCGCCTTGATTCCGGCGGCATCGATCAACGCCGCGGTCCAATCGGCGAGCGCCGCGATCGAACTCAGCGCCGGCCCGGCGGAACGGCCGTGCCCGGGGAGATCAGGCGCGAGCACCCCAAAGCCGTTGTGAGAAAATGCGCGGGCTAGCAGCGCCCAGACCGAATGATCCATGCCGGCGCCGTGCAGAAAGACGACCGCCGGAAGCGACGGATCGAAGTCACGGCCTCCGCTGCCGACAAAAACTTGTTTGCTTCCGACCGTAAGTTGCACGGCTCACGCCTTCTGCGATACGCTCAGCGCTTGCGCTAAATCGTCGATGATGTCGCTTGCCGCTTCGAGGCCGACCGAGATGCGGATCAGTTCTTCACCGACCCCGGCGGCGGCGAGCGCCGCCGCATCCATCTGCTGATGCGTCGTGCTGGCGGGATGAATGACCAGCGTCTTGGCGTCGCCGACATTGGCCAGATGGCTCGAAAGACGCACCGCTTCGATGAACTTCCGCCCGGCGGCGCGGCCGCCCTTGATCCCGAAGCTAACAATGGAGCCCGCGCCTTTCGGCAACAGGCGCTTCGCCAATTCGTAATCCGGATGCGTCTCCAGCGAAGGATGCAGCACCCAATCGACCGCGGGATTTTTGCGCAGAAAGTCGAGCACCGCCGCCGTGTTCTGCATGTGGCGATCCATGCGGAGCGCGAGCGTCTCCACGCCCTGCAGCAAATAAAACGCGTTGGTCGGCGACAGACAGGCGCCAAAATCGCGCAAACCTTCCGCCCGCGCCCGCATAATGAAAGCGGCTGGTCCGAACTCGTCGGCGAAGACAATGCCGTGATAGCCGGCATATGGCTCCGTAAGGGTGGGAAATTTACCGAACGCGCGCCAATCGAACCGGCCGCCGTCGATCAACGCGCCGCCGATGGCGACGCCATGCCCACCGATCCATTTGGTGATGGAATGCATCACAATGTCGGCGCCGACCCCGAGCGGCTGCGACAAATACGGCGTGGCAAAAGTGTTGTCGATGAGGAGCGGGACGCCGGCCGCATGCGCGATCTCAGCGACTTGTGGAATATCGAGCACTTCAAGGCCGGGATTGCCGATAGTCTCGCCGACGACAAGACGGGTGTTCGGTTTGATCGCCGCCCGTAAGCCGTCGAGATCGCGCGGCTTGACGAAGGTCGTGGCGATGCCGAAGCGGGGCAACGTGTGGGTCAGGAGATTGATGGTGCCGCCATAGAGCGACGCGGAGGCGACGATGTGATCGCCGGCGGAAACAAGCGTAGCGATGGCCAAATGCATCGCCGCCATGCCGCTTGCGGTGCACACCGCGCCGACACCATTTTCAAGCGCGGCAAGCCGTTCCTCAAGCACCGCCGTAGTCGGATTGGAAATTCGCGTATAAATGTGGCCTGCGCGTTCCAGATTGAACAGGCCGGCGGCATGATCAGTGTCGTCGAACAGGTACGATGTGGTCTGGTAGATCGGCACGGCGCGCGAACGCGTCACCGGATCGGGATGTTGCCCGGCATGCAAACTTAAGGTTTCGAAGGCTGGCGGTTTCGGAGTAGGCATGCGGTTATTAGTCCAGCGAATGTGGCGCGCACGCTTCCCCAATTTCGAGGCGTAGGCAAGAGGAAGGCTACCGTCTAGGCTAAGGGAATGGACCATTCGCATAGGCATTTTACGCTGCGAGCCACCGATTTCTGGCTGGCGCGAGGCGCGATTGTCGTCATCGTCCTGCTTCAGATCGGGATCGTAAATGATCTAACGGTCGGACCGCGCTGGCTCGCGCCTGGCCTCGAGCTTGCGCTGTTGATTCCCTTGTCGGTCGTTACCGCCTGGACTCAAACCCGCGCCAGGCGTGCGGCAACCGCGGCACAATGGGACAGTATCGGCCGCAATCGCCAGATAGTGCGCCGGCTGGCTTTTACTTTGACGGCGATCTGCACACTGATGAATTTCGGCGCGCTGGTCCGCTTGATCGTGGCAATCGTGGCCGGCCACGCGGGCAGCGGCAAGGCGATGTTGCTCGACGCGGCAAATATTTGGGCCACCAACGTCGTCATCTTTGCGCTGTGGTTTTGGTCGCTCGATCGCGGCAGTCCCGCGGCGAAAGGCCTATTCGAGCCCTCCGGCGATTTCGTTTTTACGCAGCAACAAGGCGGCCTCGCCGAACGCGAACAATTCAAGAATTGGTCGCCCGGATTTATCGATTACCTGTTTCTGGCTTTCACCAACGCCACGGCCTTCTCTCCGTCCGACACCTTTCCGCTAACCGCGAGAGCGAAACTGCTAATGATGGCCGAAGCAGCAATCTCTATGTGCACCATCGCGATCGTGGCCTCGCGCGCGGTGGGCATTCTGAGCTGAGCGCTTGGGTTTTGCTCATAGGCCACAGGCGGGATACTGCGGCGTGATGACCTCACGAGAACCGACGGAGCACGGAATGGGCAAGACAGCACACTGGGTCGCGGCGGCTTTTCTTGTTGCACTTGCGACGTCTTCGGCACACGCGGCGGATCCGATCAAAGTCGGCCTCGGCATGTCGCTGACCGGTAAGCTCGCCGGTAACGGAAAACCGGCGCTCATAGCGATGCAAATTTGGGAGGACGATACTAATGCCCAAGGCGGACTCTTAGGCCGCCCGGTTAAGCTCATCTACTACGATGATCAGAGCGAACCTGGGAACGTGCCGGGCATTTATTCCAAACTGCTCGATGTTGACAAAGTCGACCTGATCGTCAGCGGCTACGCCTCTACCCAGATCGCCGCGGCAATGCCGATCGCGATCGAGCGCCGGAAGCTCTTCATTGGTCTTGGCGGTACCGCGGTCAATGACGCATTTCACTACCCGATGTATTTTAACATGGTGCCGAACGGCCCATCGCCGAAAGCCGCCTTCACGCACGGCTTTTTCAAAGTCGCCGCGGCGCAAAGTCCGAGGCCGGAAACGATTGCGTTGGCTTACGCCGACGCCGAATTCGGACAAAATGTGTGCCAAGGCGCCCGCGATAACGCAAAGGAGGCGGGGCTTAAGATCCTCTA
>DATNNI010000165.1:0-9353 GCA_035601915.1 Xanthobacteraceae bacterium | reverse complement strand
GGTGTGGCTGTCGGTAGCGCAGGCGATCTATGTCGCCAATTTCGGTTATCACGCGCCGGCATCGGCCGCGCAATTCATCGCCGACGTATTGACCACGCGCGCCGGCTGGACGCTGATTGTCGTCGGCTGCGCCGTCGGCTTTGTGTTCGCCGTTGTCGCGCTCACGCTCGGCGCGATCTCGTTCCCGCTGCTGCTCGACCGCGATGTCGGCGCCGCGGTCGCGCTGTTGACGTCGATCCGCGTCGTTGCCGCCAATCCGTTCACGATGGCGTTGTGGGGCTTCATTGTCGCGGCGCTGCTGATCGTCGGCTCGCTGCCGTTCTTTCTCGGACTGACCGTCGTGCTGCCGTTGCTCGGTCACGCCACCTGGCACCTTTATCGCAAGGCGGTAGAGCCGGACCCCAATCCGCATCCGGATTATCAGCCGCAAGAACGGCCGCGCCGCTATGCAGCGGATTTTCCTGCAGCTTTATTTCCGACGCGGCGCTAGTTTTCGTCGTTCGATCTCGCCGGTTTTTCCGTAAGCGCTATTCAGGGAGCATTGCCATGCCATTGCTTATACCTCGCGTCGCTGCGCTCGCCGCAGCGGTTTTAGTCTTCGCGGCCGCACCAGCGCGGGCACAGCTTCTTGAGCACAAGGATTTGACGGCGGCGATGGCCATAACCATAGCGCAAACCGCCATCGAGACCTGCAAGGCCAATGGCTACGCGGTGTCGGCGACCGTCGTTGGGCGAAACGGCGAGATTATTGTGCAGGTGCGCGGCGACAACGCGTCGCCGCACACCGTGGAAAACTCTTTCCGCAAGGCCTATACCGCGCGCACCTTGCGCGCGCCTTCGGGCGCGCTGGTCGAGCGCATCAAGACAGATCCGGTGATTGGCAACATCCTCCACCTGACCAACATCATTGCGCTTCCCGGTGCGCTGCCGATTAAGGTCGGCGAAGAAACCATCGGCGCCGCCGGCGTTTCTGGCGCTCCGGGCGGCGAGAAGGACGAAGCCTGCGTAAAGGCCGGCATCGACAAGGTGGCCGATCAGTTGAAGTAGCGGGGCCGCGCCGGCCGCGCCGCAATGGACGCTGAATTCGTCCGCGAATTATTCGCCCGCTTCGGTGCGGTATCGGTGAACCGCATGTTCGGCGGCGCCGGTCTCTGGTCCGGCGGGCTGATGTTCGCCCTTGAGTTCGATGGCGTCATCTATTTGCGCGTCGACGATGCGAGCATTGCCGATTTTGAGCGTGAAGGCTCGAAGCCGTTCGTTTATCCCCGCGCCAAGACGCCGCGAAAGATCGGCCGTCCGTCGCGCTCTTTTTGGCGGCTGCCGGAACGGCTTTACGACGACCCCGACGAGCTTGCGGTTTGGGCGAGCCGCGCGCTCGCCATCGCCGAGCGCAAAAAGCTCAAGCCGCGCAAACCGGCGAAACGACCAGCGGCAAGAAGCAAACGAAGGAGCTAGAGAGGCGGATCGGGCTCGCTTTCGCGCCGAAACGCAAGACTCTCCTCTTCCAGGTCGAGCTCGCGTTCAATGCGCCGCCGCGCTTCGTCGGTGATCTTTCCTTCCTGCAACAGCCGGTAAATGTATTTGCGCTCGGCGCCGATCAAATCCGCGCGCAGCTCGGCTGCTTCCGCGAAGGCCTTCAGCCCGTCGTCCGAATTTTCCGGCACTTGGCCGGCGCGGTGGTGATGGTGCGCGCGCAGGATCGCAAGCGCTTCGGGGTCAGCTTCACCGCCGGCGGCGAGCTTGTCGAGGCGGCCCTGCGCCACTTTGAGGGCTTCGAGCCGTGCGGCAATTTCAGCGTCCTGCTCGCGCCGGCGTTCGTCCTCGGCGTCGTGCGGGAGCGCAAGCGCGCGCACCACCGCCGGAAGCGTAAGCCCTTGCCCGACCAGCGTGGCGATAATGACGCCGAAGGTGATGAACAAAATGAGGTCGCGGTCCGGGAATGAGGCGGCGGTGAGCGTGGTCAGCGGAAGGGCAAGCGCCGCGGCCAGCGAGACGACACCGCGCACGCCGAGAAACCCCAACAAGAAGGCCCATTGCCACGGCGGCGCCGGATCGCGGCGCGCCAGCGGCGGGATGAGCCAACGCGGCAGATAGACGGACGGAAACGCCCAGATGAAGCGCGCGGCTATGATCACCGCAAGCACGATCAGGATGGCGAACGGCACGTCGCGCATCATCACCAGATCGGTGCGGTCGAGTACGGTGCGCATCTGCAAGCCGGTGGCGAGGAAAACAAAACCTTCGAGCAGATAAATCAGCAAATCCCAGAAGAAGATGCCTTGCAGGCGGGTCGCGGCGGGAATAAGCAGCGGCCCGTTCCAGCTCACGAACAGGCCGGCGGCGACCGTCGCCAGAACGCCCGAACCGCCAAGCTGCGACGGCACCAGGAAGGCTATGTACGGCATCATCAGCGACATGGTGATTTCGACGCGCGGGTCGTGCGCCCAACGGCGCAGCCGCAAGCTCGTCCAGCCGACGGCGATGCCCCAGGCGATTTCGCCGACGACAATGACCGCGAACTCGCCGGCCGCTTCCGGCAGCGAGAACACGCCGGCGCTTACCGCGGCGACGGCAAAACGGTAAAGAATGAGCGCGGTCGCGTCGTTGGCCAGACCCTCGCCTTCGAGCACGACAATCAGCCGCCGCGGCAGGCCGACGCGGCGCGCGATGGCGAGCGGCGCGACCGCGTCCGGCGGCGCGACGATGGCGCCCAGCACGAAGCCGACGGCGAGCGGCATGTGCAACACGTAATGCGCGACCACCGCGACCGCGCAGGTGGTGAAGATGACGCAGCCGAAGGCGAACAGCGCAATCGGGCGCAGATTGAAACGGAACTCGCGCCAGCTCATGGCGACGCCGGCCGAATAGATCAGCGGCGGCAGGATGCCGAGCAACACCAGTTCCGGCGCCAGTTCCAGCCGCGGCAGTCCGGGAATGAGCGCCAGCACGACGCCCGCGACGACCAGCAGGATCGACGGCGCGGTGTTAAGCCGCCGCGCGATGATGGCGATGACCACCAGCACGGCGAGGAATAACAAGACGGTTTCGATTAGCGCGGCCATCGGCACACGATGCCGGATACAGGCGAACCGTCAAGTCCGATGAGGACCTAGCTTACCGCGTTAGTTCACCTGACCCAGCCGGCGCCGCGATTGGTATCGAACAGCACGTTGAGGCTGACATTGAAAGTTTGCGTGGTCAGCCGGCCGGACGAGTTGCCCGACAACGTGCCGACCGTTGTGTAACCCTGGGTCGTATTGGTGAACGGCCCCGAAAAGCTGCCGGTCTGATTGAGCGTCGTGTCAAAGGTATAGTTGAAGTCCAGGAACCAATTGGGATTGAAAAAATAGGTCGCGCCGAGTGAAACCGCGCCGCCGACCACCCAGCCCGAAGTGCTGTAATCGTCGCGCGGAGCAATCAAGGACGGTACGCCGCCGATGAGGGCAAAGCCGGCAATGTTGGTGTATCTGGTTTGTATTTGCGACAGCGACGGACCGGCGCCGAGATAGACCGTGAAGGCGTCGAAGGAACGGCCGAAAAAAGCCAGCCACGCCATTTGATGAGTGACGTTGGTTTGGAACGAGCCGATCGGCACGTTGCCGGTAAACGGCGTGACCACACCGCCCATGGTGAACGTGCCGGCTTGCGGAACGAGGAAACTCGATGCCGCCGACGTGGAGTTGAGATAGCTGTAGTTGAACTTGGTGCCCCACAGCCATGTACTGTCGGCGAAATGCTGAAAGTAACCGATCTGCACGTCGGGCGCCAACGTCGATTGCTCCGGCATATTGACGTTGTTGGTTCCGCTGGCGAAACCGTTCGCGACCAGCGTCGGGCCCTGATAAACATTCGAGACCCCTTGGACATACATATCGCGGTTGCCGAAATTCACCGCATTGTAGCCGCCGCCCAACCCGAAGAAGAAACCATCGCGTGGATCAATCGGCGCGCCGGGCGCCTTGTATGCGAACGGGGCCGACGATTGCGCTTTCGCTTCCGACGCCACAGCTAACAACGCCAGACCGGCAACAAGACTTGCGACGAGCGCATTCTGCTTAAACATCGGACCCGTGCCCCCTTTGTCGAAAAGCACGGCACCGTCGCTGAGTCGCAACAACAAGAAGTTAAAGCGCGGCCGCTGCCAAGAACGTGTCGCATAACTCGTTGGCGCGGCCCATCCGTCTCGGTCCGCGCCACCAGCGGCGCAGCATCAAGCGCCCCGCGGATTCACTTGCGGCGCCCTGCATCTAGGAACTTTTACTTGCGGCGAGCGGCGCGCGTCGTAACGTTCAGCGCAACGGCGGCGCCAATCAGCGCTTTCAGCGCTTTTTCATTAATTTTCTCGCCTTCATGGATGTCGATGGCGCGCCGCACATTGCCTTCGAGGCTCGAGTTGAACAGCTTCGACGGATCAGGAAGCGCGGCACCCTTGCCAAAGGTTAGCTTCACCACGGCCTTGTAGGTTTCGCCGGTGCAGATGATGCCGTCGTGCTCCCACACCGGAACGCCGCGCCACTTCCACTCTTCCACCACCTCGGGATCGGCCGCCTTGATGACAGCGCGGACCCGCGCCAGCGCTTCGCCGCGCCAATCGCCGAGTTCCTTGATTCGCCCATCGATGAGGCGAGACGGCAAGACGCTTGCCTTGCTTTCCTTCGCGCCGCTCTTCTTCGGCAGGGTGGTCGCTTTCTTCATGGTTCCGGTCCTTCGCCCGTCGTCGCCAAGTGAAAACGCGTAACCCATCACGCGATTGCGGTGCAAGCCATGGCGGGTGACGCTTTGTCAACCCGCGCGACAAACTACGCGTTGAAGCTTACGAGCTACGCGCTCTTGTGCGTGAAAGCGCCAGAAATCAAATCGCCGTCGAAATCGACCGGTGGTTTGCCGCTGGCCGCGTACCAGTAGACCGCCGCCGAATAGATCCCGGCGAGCGCGGCGCCGACCAGCACCACCAGCAGGAAAGCGGTCGCCGCCGCCGAGATCAGCGCAACGCCGAGTACCTCGTAGCCGCGCCGGAACAACAGAAAACCGCCGCCGAAGCCGACGACGGCAACGGCGCCGGAGATCGTGGACATCACCAGCGAAATGCCGGCATTGCCGATCAAATTCTCGCCCCAGGTTTTGCGCAGGAGCTCGCCTGAGCGCTCGATTGCTTGCCACGGACCGACGCCTTCGGCGGCGAGGATCGGAACGACCAGGAAGGTTGCCGCGGTCCAGGCGAGCCCAAGCCCGCCGGCGATCAGCCGGCCGACGAAGCCGAGCTTTTCGGCAACGAGTTGCAGGAGCACGCCGACCGTCGCCGATATGATGGCGTAGCCGAGAATGGGCCCGATGCGCGAGATCGCAAGCTTCAGCCCATCCCAAACCGTCGGTTGGCCGCCGCCGAGCAAAACAATCGCCGCGCCGACCAGCGCGGTGTTGAAGAAGATGACGACGAAATACTGCACGACATACATACAGAACAGCCAGGCGTAGAAGGCCGGCGGCGCGTAGTGGTGACGGCCGGCCGCCGCCATCGCGGCAAAGGTACCGTCCGATACCGCGAGCGCCACGAAACCGCCGGCGACCAGCATTGTCATCACACCCGATATGGCCGGCAGGACCAAAAGCGCGTTGTCGTTGCGCAGCACGTCCATGCTCGCCTTGATCAACAGCCAGCTGCGCGCAAAGCGGGACATGTAACAAATCCTTGTGTTTCAAAAGACCGAGGGCGCCGGAAGGAGCGCGCCGCATTATTTGATATCCGCCTGCAGGATGCGTTAAGGCTTTACCTCAACGAAACGTAAAGCTAGTGCCCGGTTTTCGAAGTTCGCGATATAAAGCGGCACTCTCATACGAACTTCGAAAACCAAAGGGCACTAGCAACTCTATCAGTCTAGTGCCGCTTTTCGATTTGAAATTCCTGACGAGATCGCGGCAACCGGTGCAGGAATTTCAAATCGGCGGCGCTAGCCAGCCACAGGCGGCATCATGATCGAGCACTACAGCGACCACGCGGCCAACGAACGCACTTTCCTCGCCTGGATTCGCACCGCGATCGCGGTCATGGCTTTCGGCTTCCTGGTCGAACGCTTCGACCTGTTTTTGCAAATCGCCGGCCAGACGCTCGCCCGTAAGGCGCTGTCGCCGACCGGCCAGCTTATCGGCAACGTCGCCGGGCTGATCCTGATCGCGCTCGGCGCCGCGACGATCGTGCTGGCGACGTGGCGTTTCCGCCGTACTGCCATCGCCATCGACAGCGCGAACCCCCTGCCCGGACCCGGGGCCCGGATCGACTTTTTGCTCGCGGGCCTTCTGACCGTGCTCGGTTCGGCGCTGTTTGTTTATCTGGCCTATACCGTGATCAGCCGGCTGTGAGCATCGAATCATCTTGTCCCTTAGTGTCGCGCGACACTGACGAAAACACGACCATGCGTTTCTTTTCCCCTCCCCCGCTTGCGGCCCTCTCTCCGCTCGTCACCACCGGGCTTGACCCGGTGGTCCATATTGACGTCCAGCGAATCGAACAGCGGGGGGCGGGAATCCCAGTGAGCGCGCTTGCCGCATGGATTGCCGGGCTAAAGGGCGTTCACGCCCGTCTTCGACGGGCTATGCTCGGCAATGACGAAATAGAGTGCGTTCTCGCGGCGCGTTTTTTCGCGTCCGAGTATTGCCGACGACGACGCCACGAAGATTCGCCGCTTCAAAACAGGGAAGCGGAGCGCCGAAAGGCGCATCGTCCAACTATGTCCGCACCGACAGACAAGTCTGCGAAACTCGTCTGTGCGCGGCTGCGTGCCGTTTCCTTTTTTTTTGCGGCACGCCCG
This sequence comes from Xanthobacteraceae bacterium, assembly GCA_035601915.1. Classification (GTDB taxonomy): domain Bacteria; phylum Pseudomonadota; class Alphaproteobacteria; order Rhizobiales; family Xanthobacteraceae; genus BOG-931. Next base: position 2,547 of record DATNNI010000165.1, on the reverse strand, counting down.
CCTTTCGGCGCTCACGCTTGCGGCACTCGCCACCGGCTACTACCCCGATGGCTCAGCTCCAGAACCGGGTTTCCCGCGGCGGCGGCTAACAGGAGTTTTGCCCGCTTCGCTCAAAAATGCCGCGGTTAAGCACGCTCCGTGCGGACCGGTCCTTGTGCCGGTCGACCGGGGACCCGAAGCCGCCCGGGAGCGGACTGGCAAAAAAATCCGCGCGCGGGCACCGCACCTCGCCTTCGCTGTTACGGCATGCCGTCCGGAACGGCGCCCTGCACAAAGCGAGGTAATTTACCCAGTAACCGAAATAGGGACCGCGTGTCAAGGAAAAAGTGACTGGCTATTTGGCGTAGCCTTGCGACCGGAGCCAGTCGATGCGGCCCGTGCCGTTGAGCCACTCGTCGGCCTCGGCTTTGCTCTTGAAGCCCTTGATGTAGCGAATCTCGACCCCGGGACAATGAGCCTCAAACTGCCAATCGCCTTCGGCGATGCGCTTGATCTTGAAGGTAACGCGAATCTTCGGAGCTTTTCCCATGCTCAAAGATAGACTCAGTTCGCGGCGCGGCCTAGGCGATTTTTTCGCTCCTTGTTCATTGGCGCACCACCCGCTCCGTTTCCTTTTGGGCCGCCCTGGATCGAGGCCGGATGTTGGTCCGGCCTCGATAGCCGCCGCGCCAGGCTTCTATTGCAGGATGATTTCGCTCAAGGTTCCTGCGAATCCGTCAACACGAACGCGATGCGGCATGGCTCTTTGCCGTGGTTGAGCCACGCATGATTGGTCGCCTGTTGTACGATGACGTCGCCGGCTTTGACGTGCACCGTGCCGGTGTCGAGCATCATGTCGATCTCGCCGGACATGACGATCGCATAATCCACCGAGCGGGTACGGTGCATCAGCGGGTTGCTCGGCGGCGCGCCGCGCTTCGGTACGTCCGCGCCGACCGCTTTCATCATGGTATCCATCGGAAGCTTGTCGACCTCGGGACCGACCGGCGGAAAATCGACGACCAAAAGGTAGCTGCCGCCATTCTGTGGTGAGAACGACTTCCGTTGCCCGGATCGATCGGCGTCCCACGAAAAGTCGGCCGGCGACTTCTGCGTCACCCACAGCGTGGCGAAGCCTTCGCCGCCGCCGCCTTTCTGCAATGGCACCTGGCCATCGAACAGCGCCGCGGACTTGTCGTCCTTGTTGATGGTGGTGACGACGCGATGGACTTCCTGCGCCTGGGCCGATGCGACGGCAGCGCCCAGAACGGCTACGCCGAGCGTCATCGACAGCGCACAGGCCTTGAGATTCGTTCGCATAATTCCTCCCGGTTTCATGTCTCGCTTGTTCGCCAGGCGAAAGCCCGGCGCCGCAGGCCATGCTAGACATTTTTTCGGCGGCGGGGAAAGCGTGCGTGCAAGGGGAAAAGTGAAGAACGACCCTCGCGACTTACGGGGGTCCATTCATTCGTCACCACCGGGCTTGACCCGGTGGTCCATGCTGATTGGCCGCTCCTGAAGAACTAATCGGCCAAATCCTATCGAGCCTTCCTTCTGCATGGATTGCCGGATCAAGTCCGGCAATGACGAAGGATGGGATGCCGAATCGATTTCTCGGTATGCTCGTTCCGACCACTCCGGAGACGAGGTGCGCCGATGGCGGATAACGGACGAACGCCTGCGACCACGCGCGACGTGCGCGTCGGCAACGCCAACATCCATGTGACCGAATGGGGCGATGGGCCGCCGGTGCTCTTTCTGCACGGCAATCCGGACAGCGGCGTGATGTGGGACGGCATCGCCAGCCGGCTCGGCACGCACTTTCGCTGCATCGCGCCGGACTTGCCGGGCTTCGGCCATTCGCAGGTGCCGGAGAGCTTTACGCCGTCACTCGACGGCATGGCGCAATTCGTCGAACAATTTCTGACGGCGGCCAATATCCCGCGGCCGCTCGATCTGATCGCGCATGATTTCGGCGGCCCGTTCGGCTTTGCCTGGGCGGTGAAACACCCCGACGCCGTCCGCCGCATGGTCGCGCTCAACACCGTGTTCTTCAGCGACTATCACTGGCATTTCTGGGCGCGGGTCTGGCGCACGCCGATCCTCGGCGAGATCGCCATGGCAATCATGCTCAAGCCGATGTTCGCGCAGGAACTGCGGCGCGGCTCGCGTGCGCTCCCGCAGGCGCATATTGACCAGACCTGGGCGCTGATGACGCGGCGGATGAAGCGTGAAGTGTTGCGGCTCTACCGCGCCACCAACCCGGAAAGTTTCCCCACCTGGGAGCGAGAGTTTCTCGCGCTGGCCAAAGCCAAACCGACGCTGGTGATCTGGGGCGACAAGGACCCTTACATCGCACCGTCCTTCGCCGAGCGCTTCAACGCGCGGAAAGTCGTGCACCTCCCGGTTGGCCACTGGGCGATGATCGAAGCGCCGGCGGAATGCGCCGCGGCGATTGCGGAGTTTTTGTCCTAGAGCGCTTGACCGCTCGCCACCTCGTCATACCTATCAATTCACAGAGCACAGGAAACCAATCCCATGTCGTTCTCGCTGTCGCAAGCTTCGCTG
>DATNNI010000164.1:0-5345 GCA_035601915.1 Xanthobacteraceae bacterium | reverse complement strand
TCGCTCGTTCGCGCTCCGGAAGGGGTCGGCGGAGAGACCTTTTTTCAGAAGCATATTGCCTCGAACGTAAAATCCTCGCCGCTTCGCCACGTCGTTCCGGGCAAGGATCACGATGTGATCGCCATAGAGACGGTGGAGGATTTGGTGGCGCTGGTGCAATCCGGCGCGCTGGAGATTCATGTGCGCGGTTCGCGGCTCGACAGTTTGGAAACCTGCGACCGCGTCGTCTTCGATCTCGATCCGGGCGAGGGAGTTTCGTGGCCGGCGATAATTGCCGCGGCCCGCGAAATTCGCGAACGGCTCAACGCGGTAAAGCTTACAAGCTTCGTCAAGCTTTCAGGCGGTAAAGGCATTCACGTCGCGGTGCCGATTGCGGATGCGGATTGGGATACCGCCAAGCTTTTCGCCCAGCGCATCGCTGCGGCGATGGCGGCCGATAGCCCGAAGCTTTATCTCGCCAAGATGACGAAGTCGCTGCGCAAGGGCCGAATCTTCATCGATTATTTCCGCAACTCGCGCGAGGCAACATCGATTGCGGCGTATTCGACCCGCGCCCGCGCCGGCGCGTCGGTCTCAACGCCGGTAACCTGGGAGCGATTAGCGCGCACCGCGAGCGGCAACGAATTCAGCGTCCTAGATCTCAAGAAAAGACTGAAGGAAGATGCTTGGGCGGAGATCGGCAAAATACGGCAGAAGCTACCGGAAACCCGCAAAGGGCGAGGCTAACCGCCGAACATCTCGCGAAACTAGCTCCGAGAGAGGCGGCGCTTGTTGGCGCGCACTCGCTTGTCGAACGCGCCGAGCGTCTTGGAGACGATGACGTGGTCCTGATGACCGTCGAGGACAGCCGAAATGGCGGCGGCTTGCGCTTCGGCAATCGCGGCGATTTTTTCAACGACCATACGCTGAGCTTCGCCTTGAGCCCGAGCGCCGCCCGCGGCCAATCGCATCATCCGCAGCGCCATGACGCTCTGCGCATCGACGCAAAGTTGGGTAGCCTTAAAAGCTACCTCGAGCCAAGGATTGAACAAAGGACACCGTTTGCAGAAGGGTCGCCGCCAAATGAGTCGCCGCACATTAGTGTCCGGCACGATTTGAGCAACTCTTTTTTGCCTGCTGGCTGACGGGCTTTAGCCAACGTCTGCATTATCGGCCAAATAACCAGGTAACGAACCTATCCGGCGAGCTTTAAGCGCTCGATCTTCGGCTCGAAGCGCGAGCGAAAAATTTCGGCGTCGAGCGGATCCTCAAAACAATAGCGCACAAAAGCCGCGTAATCGTCTTCGACATACATGTCGAATTTGCCGACGTAGGAAATGAGGAAATCTATGATGTCGCTGTCGTCGGCAAGCTGTTGGCGCGGAAGTACCACTTGATAAGGGCATTCTTCGTCCAGTTTTTTCAGCCACACGTTTTTTTTGTCCGCGCCCATCGTCCTCTCCCGTGACTCAGACCGTTCATTGTTCTCTTTTTGTTCCAATGAGTCAAGACAAAGTGCGGAGCCGAATTTTCTATAATTAACAAATGCTTACTAGAAACAGCCGGCAAGGCGCATCTGTTCGGCGCGGCGGGTTCTCGTCCGTGCAGTAACGCCGCTCCGACGGGTTGAAATCGCCGTCGAACCGGGAGTGTACTATCGCGAACGTTGGATATGGAGACCGCGGTGTAGACCGGGAGGGGGAGTTCGGTTGTCTTGAAACGCGGCTCCTTTGTCCGTGCCGCGGATCGCGAAATGTTCGTTGTGGCTTATCAGCCGCCTCGTGCCGCCGCGCGTTGGCTCATCGAGCGGCTATTGGATGTCGAGCGGTTCAGTGCCGGTGGGCGCGCCGCTGGTGTCGAGCGTGATCTTTTGCACGCGCGCTTCGGCTTGCCGCAACAACTCTTCACAACGGCGTTTAAGCGCCTCACCGCGCTCGTAAATAGCGACCGATTCCTCCAACGGTACTTTGCCGTCTTCAAGTCGCCTGACGATCGACTCAAGCTCTTCGATCGCCCGTTCGAACGAAAACTCTTCGACATCGCTATTGGGCGCGTTGCCTGTGCTGCTCGGAGTATTTTGCTCAGCCATTGCCGGCTCCTTGAACCGCCGTCCGAATTACATGAACTCGTATTCGGCGCAAGTCTCAGCCTGAATAGGGGGATAATCGAGTTCTAGCCGTGCATCAGCGCGGTGACGTGAGCGGCCGCTGAATTCGCAAGCGCTTCCAGATCATAGCCGCCTTCCAAGAGCGAAACGACGCGACCGCCGGCGCAATGATCGGCAATCTCCATAATCTTCTGGGTCGCCCAGGCGAAATCCGCTTCGGCCAGATTGAGGTTGGCCAGCGGATCGCGCATGTGAGCGTCGAAGCCCGCCGAAATGACAATGAGCTCGGGCGCGAATTCGCGCAAACGCGGCAGAACCCGATTCTCAAATGCGGCGTGGAATGCATCGCCGCCATCGCCGGGACGAAGCGGCGCATTGACGACGGTGTTGAAATCTCCCGTTTCGCCGACGGCACCGGTGCCGGGAAACAGCGGCATCTGATGTGTCGAGCAATACATCACCGAACGGTCCGCCCAGAAAATCTCCTGCGACCCGTTGCCGTGGTGAACATCAAAATCGACAATGGCCGCGCGGGTGACGCCGTGACGAGTCTGCGCATAGCGCGCGGCAATTGCGGCGTTGTCGAACAAGCAAAATCCCATCGGGCGGGCGGTTTCGGCATGGTGACCGGGCGGGCGCGTGGCAACAAAGGCGTTGGCGGCCTTTTTCGAGAACACCTCATCGACCGCAAGCACGGCGCCGCCGACAGCGCGGAGCGCGGCCTCGAAACTGCCTGGCGACATCGAGGTGTCGGCGTCGAGTCGCACCATCCCTTCACTGGGCGTCGCGCCGCGGACCTCCGTCACGTAGTCCATAGGATGACACAGCGCGACGATTTCGAGAGCTGCCATTGGCGCTTGGGCGCGCGCAAGCGTCTGGAATTTTTCCGCCTCTAGCGCGCGCTCAATCGCGCGCAGGCGATCCGGCCGCTCGGGATGCCCTGGCGGTGTAAGGTGATTGAGACAGGCTGGATGGGTGATCAGCAGCGTGGACATGGAAGATTATTTTCGCCAAGCCGCAGGTTATTGCAGCGATGCCGGGTCGGCTCCGATCACGCCCGCCGCCCCTTCAACTACCGTGCGCTCGAGGGCTTCTGCTTGGACGACAAAGTTTTCGGCGAAGAAACGCGCCAGCGCAACGCGCGGAGCAGCGTCGGAGTTGAGCCGCAATGCGGCGAGCGCCTGCTGTGCCAATAGGCAGCCACCGGTGGCGAGGCCGAACAACCGCAAATACGGTGTCGCTCCGGCCAATGCCTCATTGGTATCCTTTTCGACGTGCGCAAGCATCCATCGTGTGGTGCGCGTCAAGCTCTCGACCGCCTCTTCGAGCCGCAGACCGCTCCAGCCCAATGCCGGATCGTTGGTCGCGTTTACCGCCTCGACGATGGCGCGCAATTCACCTAGGAAGGTTTCGACCACCGCGCCCCCGGCAAGCGGCAGCTTGCGTGTGACAAGATCAATGGCCTGGATGCCGTTAGTTCCCTCGTAAATCGTAGCGATCCGGGCGTCGCGGAAAAGCTGGGCAGCGCCGGTCTCTTCGATGTAACCCATGCCGCCGTGCACTTGGACGCCGAGCGAAGCGACCTCGACACCGATGTCGCTCGAGAAAGCCTTGGCGACCGGCGTTAACAACGAGGCGCGAGCATGAGCATCGCGCCGTTCCGTTTCACTGCTGCCGCGTTCGGCGCGATCGATCGCCAGCGCGGTCAAATAGCATATGGTTCGCGCGGCTTGCGTGAACGAACGCATGCTCATGAGCATGCGTTTGACGTCCGGATGTGCGCCAATTGGCGCGGATTCAGTAGCCGGCATTCCTGGCGTGCGCCCCTGTCGGCGCTCGCGGGCATAGGCGACGGCCAGCTGAACGGCCCGTTCGGCAACGCCCACTCCCTGCAGACCGACAGCGAGCCGCGCACGGTTCATCATGGTGAACATGCAGGCCATGCCGGCATTCTCTTCGCCGACAATGAAACCGGTCGCGCCGTCACCATCGCCGAGGATCATGGTGCAGGTCGGCGAACCATGAATGCCGAGTTTGTGCTCGATCGAATGCGCGCGTACGTCGTTACGGGCGCCGAGCGAGCCGTCGGCATTCACCAAGAATTTCGGCACCAGAAACAGCGAAATACCACGCGTGCCGGGCGGGGCATCGGGCAACCGCGCGAGCACGAAGTGAATGATGTTGTCGGTGAGATCGTGCTCGCCATAAGTGATGAAGATTTTTTGTCCCTTGATACGATAGGTGCCGTCCGGCGCGCGGTCGGCGCGAGTGCGCAACGCCCCGACGTCCGAGCCGGCGTGCGGCTCGGTCAACTGCATGGTCGCGATCCACTCGCCCGAGACCAGCTTTGGCAAATAAACGCGCTTTAGCTTCTCGCTGCCGTGTGTGGTGAATGCATCGATTGCCGACATGCCGACCAGCGGCCCGACGGCGAATGCCATGGAAGCGGCATTCCACATTTCCACGCAGGCGGCGTTCAACACATGAGGTAATGCTTGGCCGCCCCATTCAGTCGGCGCCGTCAGACCGTTCCAGCCGCCCTTTCGCCAAGCGTCATACGCGTTTTTCCAGCCAGGTGCCGTGGTCACCGCGCCGTCCTTGAAAGTCGCTCCGATACGGTCGCCGTCCTGATTGATCGGCGCGATGATTTCGCCGGCGACACGGCCGGCTTCAGCCAGCACCGCCTCAAAGTCATCCATGGTGAGATCGCCGAAGAAGCCCTCTCCCAGCGCTTTCGTGAGTCCCGTACCGTATTTGAGCGCGAAGCCCATGTCAGAGACCGGGGCATGATAAGTCACGGGCAACCTCCCTGGCGCCGCCATAAGGGAAAGGACGTAACCGAATATGCGGCTTTCATTGGATTATACGGCTTATCGCAGACATTATTATATAGCGCCGTAATAACAGCGTTGCACCTACGGGCGGGCGTGGTTGTAGTCACAGTTGGAAAGTTCAGCGGCTATTGTGACGTGACCTTTCCCAGGCTTTCCGGCATTCGTTGATCGGCGGCGATTGCGTCGCTATGGTGCGCCGCCCCCGGCCGAGCAGCCGGCGGCGATCCGGTGCGCATTGGGGCGTAGCCAAGTGGTAAGGCAGCGGATTTTGATTCCGCCATTCGGAGGTTCGAATCCTCCCGCCCCAGCCAGCCAGTCAGGTCTCCATGGCCCGTTTCCACGCGGGTGAGAAATATCAAGACACTTCCGCGACTTGGGAAATTTTCGCTTGTCTCCGAACCGGAAATTTTGCCGATTTCTACTTC
>DATNNI010000163.1:0-8749 GCA_035601915.1 Xanthobacteraceae bacterium | reverse complement strand
CCGACTCCGTCGGCATGGTCACCGCCACCGCCCTTACCACCGGCACCTTTGCCACCCGCATCCTTGCCGCCGGCACCCTTGCCGCCCGCATCCTTGCCGCCCAGACCCTTCGCCGCTAAATCTTTCGCGCCGCCCTTACCGCCCACCTGGCCAGCAGGGACCTTCCCACCCTTTTTATCTTCGGCCAACGCCGAGAACGACGATGCGGCGAAAACGGAAAACGCAGCCGCAACAAGCACAACGCGCGTCACTGATTTCATAGCTGGTAGCCCCTCTTCCTGCACGAGCCGCCGTAGCGCTCGCCAGAATCGTGGATCGCTCGCCGCGCAGCATAGCCTTGTTTGCGCGCCTGCGCCACGATCTGAACAGCCCCGGTTTAACCAGTACGGACCACGCCGGCGAGATTTGCCGTTAGCCCTTGGGGTATTCCGTGGGCGGCCGGGGCTCGAGCAGCTCCGGATGATGGAGAACGTCGTGCCAGACTTTCTTCTTGGTGAAATAGAGCAAGCCAGTCAGCACAATGAGAAAAACAAACACTTGGAAACCAAGCCGCTTGCGCTCGTCGAGCTTGGGTTCCGAAGCCCACGCTAAAAAAGCGGCAACGTCACGCCCATACTGATCGACTGTCGCCGGGGTACCATCGGTATATTCGACCTGACCGTCGCTGAGCGGCTTCGGCATGCCGATCGCATGACCCGGAAAATATTTATTGTATTGCGCCCCCGGCGGCAGGGTGAAACCGCCCGGCGGATCTTCATAACCATTGAGAATGGCATGAATGTAATCGGGGCCTTCTTCCTGGTATTGCGTGAATGCATCAACAATAAACCAGGGGAAACCGCGTTCGTAACTGCGTGCTTTGGCTAGAACGGACATATCCGGCGGCAACGCTCCGCCATTGGCATTTCGCGCAGCCTGGTCGTTGGCAAAAGGTGGCGGAAATCGATCCGAAATCTTTCCTGCCCGTTGAAACATCTCACCCTGATCGTTCGGGCCGGCGGTGACTTGGAAAGTAGACGCTATCGCCCCGGCTTGCGCTTCGGTGAAGCTCGGACCGCCGGGATCGGCAAGATTTCGAAATGCCAGAAGCTTCAGACTATGGCAGTTCGAGCAAACCTCCCGGTAGACCTTGAACCCGCGCTGGAGCTGCTGGGTCTCGTAGAGGCCGAAAGGCCCGGCGAACGACCAGCGCTGCCCGGGAGGAGCTTCGGCTTCCTGCGCGCACGCCGCGCGCATGCCGAAAGCGGCAACGGCGGCCACGAACGCGAGACCGAATGCAACGCGGCGGTAAGCGTTCATGGGCGCGCTCCTAAGCCTTCGCCGGAGGCGGCGCCGACGCACCGGCCGACAAGCCCTCGCGCAAAACCGATTCCGAGATCGAACTCGGCAGGGGCTTCGTCGTCTCGAACAGTCCGAGCAGCGGCAAGATGATCAGCAAAAACACGAAGTAGTAGGCGGTGAGGATGCGCGCCGCGATGACGTAGCCGCCCTCGGGGGGCTGCGAACCGAGGTAACCGAGGCCAATAACGACCAGGAAGAACACGATCAAAAACTGCCGATAGAGCGGGCGGTAATTCGCCGAGCGGACGCGTGACGTGTCGAGCCACGGCAAGAAGGCGAGCAGCACGATGGATGCAAGGAGCGCGATGACGCCGAGAAGCTTGCTCGGGATCGCACGCAGAATCGCGTAGAATGGCAGATAGTACCATTCCGGTACGATGTGCGTCGGCGTCTGGCCCGGATTGGCGGGAATGTAGTTGTCGGAATGGCCGAGGTAGTTCGGGATGTAGAAGATGAACCAGGCAAAGAACAGGCAGAACACGCCGATAAAAAAGGCGTCTTTGATCGTCGCGTAGGGCGTGAACGCGACCGTGTCTTTTTTCGTCTTAGGCTCGACGCCGGTCGGGTTGTTTTGGCCGACCATGTGCAACGCCCAAATATGGAGGACTACGACGCCGGCGATGACGAACGGCAGCAGATAGTGAAGCGAATAAAACCGATTGAGGGTCGGATTGCCCACGGCGAAACCGCCCCACAGCCAGGTGACAATCGGATTGCCGACGAGCGGGATTGCCGAGAAAAGGTTGGTGATCACGGTGGCGGCCCAAAAGCTCATCTGCCCCCAGGGCAGCACGTAGCCCATGAATCCGGTCACGACCATCAAGAGGAACAAGATGACGCCGAGAATCCACAGGACCTCGCGCGGCTCCTTGTATGAGCCGTAATACATGCCGCGCATAATGTGGGCATAGACGGCGACAAAGAAGAACGCGGCGCCGTTGGCGTGCAGATAGCGCAGCAGCCAGCCGTAGTTGACGTCGCGCATGATCGCTTCGACGGAATTGAACGCAAAGTCGACGTGCGGCGTGTAATGCATGGCCAGGACCACGCCCGTCACAATCTGGACGCCGAGCATGAACGTCAGAATTCCACCGAACGTCCACCAATAATTCAAGTTGCGCGGCGTCGGATAAACGATGAAGGACGAGTAGACCAGGCCGGCGATCGGCAGTCGGCGCTCGAGCCAGCGCATGAGTGGATGTTCTGGTTTGTAGACCGAATGTTCGCTCATACTCGAACCTTGTCGTTGGCGGACGGCGGCAGCATCGCTTCGCCGGATCGCGGAAGCGAAACCCGGCCAGTGAAAATCGCGCCGCCAAACCCCGGTGCGGAGATCATCCTCACCCTTCGTCCCTCGTCGTCTTGCCGCTTATGCCGTCCACGCTGCGAGCCGCCCTGGAAGGCCCGTGCGGCGGTGGTTGGCCTGACCGCATGCGATCTGGGGGAGATCAATACGGCCAATACGGCGAGGTTCTATTGGCACCCTTACCGCGATAGCGCAAGTGTGCCAACGAGGTGAGCCAAACGCCGTAGCCGCAAGGCCAATTCGCCCGTTTTCGCGCAGCCGAATCGGGCCGGAGGCTAGGTTCGCGGATGAGTTGATTCCATGCGGATCGCCCTTTACCAGCCTGACATCCCGCAAAACGCCGGAACAATTTTGCGCCTATGCGCGTGCTTCGGTATCGAAGCCCACATTATCGAGCCGGCGGGCTTTCCCACGACCGATCGGGCCTTCCGCCGCGCAGGCATGGATTACCTCGATGCGGTCACAATGAAACGGCATCGATCGTGGCTGGATTTTGAAGCTTGGCGCCGGACCGAACGCAGTCGTCTCGTGTTGTTCACAACCGCCGGGTCCCACTCCTATCTCGATTTCGGCTACCGGACCGGCGACATCCTTTTATTCGGACGCGAATCCGCGGGTGCGCCACCGGAAATCCATGCGACGGCGGATGCGCGCTTGCTCATTCCAATGCGGACGGGATTACGCTCCCTGAATGTTGCCGTCGCCGCCGCCATGGCCGTCGGTGAGGCTATGCGGCAAACAAAACACAGCGCGCGATAAATCTCGGCGTCCGGCGCAAAAGACGTATCCGCGAGCTGGTCCCCGCAATATTCGCTTATGCCGCCACCACTCCAGGCCGGCCGCCTTCAACCGCAAACGCTTTCAAGGTCGAAATATCGGCCTTGGGATCGGCGGCGTCGCTGACCACCCGCATGCTCACCTGCATGTGTGTGGGCACGAGATCTATCGCGACATAGCCGCGACGGCGGCTGTCAAAGAAATGAACATGCGGATTGTCGGCGAGCGAACGCGCGATCGGCTCGTAAGGCGGCCCGTAGGACGAGATTGAGGTGCCCACGAATTCGGTGGCCACGATGGGCGCTGTCGAATCATCGAAATCAAGCCGCAGGTCATTGGCAAAAAACGAATGTGCGTCCCCGCCTACGACGACGGGATTCGCTGCCTGGCTGTCGTGAATGTGTTTGAGCAGGCGCGAACGATTGGCCGGATATCCATCCCAATCATCCGTCGAGAAACCGTGGCCGTCTTCCTGTTTGATGCCGAACTGCGCCATTAGCACGTCCTGCGCGATCACATTCCAATGCGCTTTGGAGCGGGAGAGATTGGTGTGAAGCCAGGCTTCCTGCGCGAAGCCCAGCATGGTCCTCCCCGGGTCGTTCCGCTCCGGGCAGCTTTTATTGGATTCGAGATGAGTGCCGCCCTTATTGGGCGGCGCGTAACAGGCCTCGCGCGAACGGTATTGCCGTCCGTCGATCATTGAAATCTCTAGAAGGTCCCCAAATGCGAAGCGATCGTAGATGCGCATGACCGGTCCTTGCGGCTGCGACACTATCGGGCGCACAGGCATGTGCTCGTAGAACGCCCGATAGGCCGCCGCACGGCGATTTAGAAACTGCGCCGGATCGTCGAAGAACTTCGACCACTTGTCGGCATAGTCGTCCTGGACCTCGTGGTCGTCCCAGGTAACCAATGCTGGCGCCCCCGCATGCAGCGATTGAAGATCGGGATCGAGCTTATATTGGGCGTGGCGATTGCGATAAGTGGGCAGTGTCGATGCTTCGATGCCGTCCGAGTGCCGGCGAACGGTCGGACGGCGCTCTTCGACATACTCGTAAATGTAGTCGCCGAGAAACAGAACGAAATCCGGATTTTCGTCGGCGAGATGGCGGTACGCGGAAAAATATCCGTGCTCGTAATTCGAGCAGGAGACGAATCCGAACTTGAGCCGATCAAGCACACTATTCGGCTTCGGCAGCGTCACCGCCCGTCCAATGCGGCTCGACGCATCTCCACTCGTGAAGCGATACCAATAAGGCCGGCCCGCATCCAAACCGGCGACATCGAGATGGACGGAATACGCAAAAGTTTCCTCAGCAATGGCTTCGCCATGCCGCACGATATTGCGCAAACTGGAGTCGGTCGCGATTTCATAGCCGACGGTGACGTCGCCGCCATGCATGCCGCCCGGCGTCGCCGGATTGATGGATAAGGGATCAGGCGCAAGCCTAGTCCAGAGCACAAACCCGTCCGGTCGCGGCGCGCCGGCAGCGACGCCAAGGCTGAACGGATCGCCGGCCCGCCAAACTTGCGCTGCCGCATGATGTAGCAAATGGGGCGCCGCGATGAGCGCGGCCCCGATGCGCGCCGCGCCTTTCAGCAGACGGCGGCGCGTAGGGTGGCTTGAAAGGGGCAACACGGCTGCTTCGGCCTCGGCTCAGGTGTTCTTCTTGTCCCAGGCCAATATATAGGCCCCGGAATGTGACAGTCTGGACAAGCTTTCCCGTCACTTGCCATTGTGGCGGGCCATTGCGCTCGGTGAGCATTTAGCTTGGACGCTAACCTTTTAGAAATGCGCAAAAATCGGGCGCGCGCCTGGTTCGAGACCTTGCGCGACCAGATCACGGCGGCGTTTGAGCAATTGGAAGATGCCCTCCCCTCCGATGGACCGCGCGGCGACCGCCCTCCTGGCCGCTTTGTGCGCAAACCTTGGACCCGCACCGATCATACCGGCGCGCCGGGCGGCGGCGGCGTCATGGCTATCATGACGGGCCGCGTGTTCGAGAAGGTCGGCGTCCACGTCTCTACCGTGTTCGGCGAATTTGCACCCGAATTCCGCAAGGATATTCCCGGCGCCGCCGACGATCCGCGCTTTTTCGCGACCGGCGTCTCGCTGATCGCGCACATGCAAAACCCGCATGTCCCGGCCGTACACATGAATACGCGCCATGTGGTGACCACCAAGGCGTGGTTCGGCGGCGGCGCCGATTTAACGCCGGTCCTGGCGCGCCGCCGTAGTCAAGACGACCCCGACACGGTCACCTTCCACGCCGCGATGAAACAGGCGTGCGATGCCCATTCCGCAGTCGCCCCGTACGACAAATTCAAAACGTGGTGCGACGAATATTTCTTTCTCAAGCATCGCGGCGAAGCGCGCGGGATCGGCGGCATATTTTACGACTGGCTCGACTCCGGCGACTTCGATGCCGATTTTGCCTTTACGCAATCGGTTGGCCGCGCCTTCCTTGCCGTCTATCCTGAACTTGTGCGCGGCAACTTCAAAAAAGCCTGGACCGAAGCGGAGCGCGAAGAACAACTTATACGCCGCGGACGCTACGTCGAATTCAACTTGCTGTATGACCGCGGGACCGTTTTCGGCTTGCGCACTGGTGGCAATGTCGAATCGATCCTGTCGTCGCTGCCACCAGTGGTGAAGTGGCCATAGCTTTAAGCTTACCGACCAACATCAAAGGAGATTGCATGAAACTCGTTCGTTACGGTCCGGCCGGCCGGGAAAAGCCCGGCATACTCGATACCCAAGGCCGAATTCGCGATTTGTCCAAAATCATTCCCGACATCGCAGGCGATGTGCTCTCGGCGAAAGGCCTCGCCAAATTGCGCAAACTCAACCCCGAGAAGCTTCCGCTCGTGAAGGGCAAGCCGCGCCTTGGACCGTGCATCGGCAAGATAGGCAACTTCATCGGCATCGGGCTTAATTATTCCGACCACGCCGCTGAAGCCGGCATGCCGCTGCCCAAGGAGCCGATCACCTTCAACAAGGCTCCGACGTCGATTTGCGGACCGAACGACGACACCATGATTCCGAAGGAATCTACAAAGCTCGATTACGAGGTCGAGCTCGGCGTCGTCATCGGCAGCCGCGCCCGTTACCTCGCCAAGTCTAAAGCGATGGAAGCGGTCGCCGGCTACTGCCTCGCGAACGACGTCTCCGAACGGGCCTTCCAGATCGAAAGAAGCGGCGGTCAATGGAGCAAGGGCAAAGGCTGCGAAACTTTCGGTCCGCTCGGGCCGTGGTTTGTCACCAAGGACGAGATTCGCGACCCGCAGCGCCTCGACATGTGGCTCAGCGTCAACGGGGAAACCCGGCAGAAAGGCACGACCGCCACCATGATCTTCGGCGTGGCGCACCTCGTCTGGTACTGCTCGCAGTTCTTCGTCATGGAACCTGGCGACGTGATCATTACAGGCACCCCACCGGGCGTCGGCATGGGTTTCAAACCGGAGCCGAAATTCTTGAAAGCCGGCGACGTTGTGCGGCTCGGCATCGACGGGCTCGGCGAGCAGCAACAGACGATCGTGAAATTCAAGTTGTGACGCACGCGCCCGGAGGCGGCACGCCCGCCTCCAAAAATCAGATCACAATGAAAGGTCCGCACCGTTCATGAAGCTCGGCTTTTTCACCATGCCGATCCATCCTCTGGATAAGGATTGGCGGCAGTCATTGCGTGAGGACCGCGAGGCGTTCCTGCTCGCCGACAAACTCGGCTTCGCCGAGGGTTATGTCGGCGAGCACGCCACCGACCGAGCGGAAAACATCACATCGAGCGCGATGTTTATCGCTAGCCTGGTCGACGCCACCCGCACCATCAAGCTCGGCACCGGCACGATCAACATGCCGAATACGCATCCGGTGACGACCGCTTCGCAGATCGCCATGCTCGACCATATGCTCGACGGCCGCTTTATCCTCGGCATCAGCCCGGGCGGCCTTCTTTCCGACGCCGAGGCGTATGGCAACCTCGACGCCGATAGGAACGCCATGTTCGTCGAGGCGATCAATGCGGTGCTCAAAATCTGGACGAGCGAGCCGCCCTACAACATCGAAGGCAAATATTGGAACATCAAGATCGAGCGGCAGGCGATGCTTGACATCGGCCAGGGCTTCATCCCGAAACCGCTGCAAAAGCCGCACCCGCCGATTGTGGTGACCGTCGTCGCGCCTTTCTCCCAAGGCGTAACCGAGGCCGCGGCGCGAGGCTGGGATCCCATCTCGGCGAATTTTTTGATGCCGGAATGGGTCAAGAGCCATTGGGGAAAATACGTGGAGGGTTGCCAGCGCGGCGGGCGCCCGGCCGATCCCGCGAACTGGCGCGTCGCCAGAAGCATATTTGTCGCCGACGACGACCGCACCGCCGCTGCCTACGCGACCGATGCCAATAGCCCCTATCGCTTCTATTACAGTCAGCTATTCGCCAAATTGAAAAAAGGCGGCCGGATCGACGCGTTCAAGACGCGGCGCGATCAACCCGATGCCGAAGTCACGCTGGATGGGATTTGCGACGCCCTCGTCATCCATGGATCGCCGAACAAAGTTGCCGACGAAATCTTGCGCTTCCGCGAGCATATCGGGGACTTCGGTACCCTCCTCTACGCCGGGAAGGATTGGCGCGACCCTTCCCTCGCCAAACGCTCAATGGTTTTGCTGGCGGAGAAGGTGCTGCCGAAGATCAACGCCCCCCTCAAAGGATAACGGCCGCAACGCCCTATTCGCGACCGCAAGCCTTCGGAGATTATTTGATCGCTTGGGGATTGAGCGGCGAACCGGTACCGCCAGTAATGATCAGCGGCGCGCCGCAGAAGAAGAATTCGTAGACACCGTCAGCCGCGCAATCTTCCGCCAGTTCCTTGAGGTAAAACATCTCGCCCATGGTGAGGCCCATCGCCGGGATCACCACCCAATGCCACGGCTGGTTGACTTCCGTGGTCTCATTTGGCCGTACCTCGACGCCCCAGGTGTCGGAGCAGATCGCGGCGATTTCCTTATCCTGGCACCAATAGCAATTCTCGAACTTCACGCCCGGCGCATTGCCGCCTGCGTAGGCGCCCCACTGCTTCTCATGAAGACAGCGCTCCATCTGGCCGGTGCGCAGGACGACGAAATCGCCGCGCCTGATTTCGACATTCTCCTTCTTGGCGCATTCGTCGAGCTCGTCGTTGCCGATCGCTTCGCCATCCTTCAGCCAGGGCACGCCGCGGAAGCGGGCAATGTCGAGCAACACGCCGCGGCCGACCATTTTGTTTCTGGCGTGCTCGATGCCGAGCTTGTGCAGGCCGCTTGAATCGGCTTCGCGCGCGTCAAAGCCG
>DATNNI010000162.1:0-3490 GCA_035601915.1 Xanthobacteraceae bacterium | reverse complement strand
GCGGCGACGATCAAACGCGCTGTGCGCATATGTAGACCCTTTGTCTGGTGTGGCGGTTCAAGTGCTTGGACGGCGCCGAACGCGCCCTATCTAAATGCGCAAGAAGTCATGTGTGAGAGAATAACAAACTCTGCCTGCCGTTCCAGCTTCGGACTGCGAAGAAGTGGCGGAAATGCTGCTCATTGCCGCCGAAATACGATATAGGAACGTGGCCAACGCGGGACGCTAGTGTGCCGATTCCGAAGTTCGCATAACCAATCGGCGCTCCCATGTGCGAACTTCGGAATCAAAGGGACAGTAGCAAACGTAATAATCCAGCGTGGCTTTGGTTCAGAAGTCCGCATGATAAGGTGCCGGCAAAAATGATGCGGACTTCTGAACCGCCACACTATTGGAATTTCAAGCTGCCGAAACAGAATCGATGAATTGGATCTCAAACGTAGTGCGGCCGAAAATCCGCGGCATGCTCCGGCGCGAGGTGCCGGAGAATCTCTGGATCAAATGTCCGGAGACCGGTCAGCTTGTGTTCTACAAAGACGTGGAGGCCAATCAATTCGTCATTCCCGGCTCGAACTATCACATGCGCATGTCAGCCGGGGCACGGCTTAAATCGATGTTCGACAACCAGACCTGGATCGACATCCAGCTCCCGGAAGTGCCGACCGATCCGCTGCGCTTCCGCGACGAGCGGCGCTACGCCGATCGGCTCAAGGACGCGCGTGCCAAGACCGGACTCCATGATGCGGTGAAATTGGGTTACGGCCGGCTCGACGGCGTGGCGATGGTGATCGCCGTGCAGGACTTCGACTTCATGGGCGGTTCGCTCGGCATGGCGGCCGGCGATGCCATCATCAAGGGCCTCGACACCGCGGTGGAGAAGGCTTGTCCGTTTGTTTTGTTTGCCGCTTCGGGCGGCGCGCGGATGCAGGAGGGCATTCTCTCGCTCATGCAAATGCCGCGCACCACCATCGCCGTGCAGCGGCTGCGGGATACCCGAAAGCCCTATATCGTCGTCCTCACCAATCCGACCACCGGCGGCGTTACCGCCTCTTACGCGATGCTCGGCGACGTTCACATCGCCGAGCCCGGCGCGTTGATCGGATTTGCCGGTCCGCGGGTCATCGAACAAACCATCCGCGAGAAATTGCCGGACGGTTTTCAAAAAGCCGAATATCTCCGCGACCACGGCATGGTCGACATGGTGGTCAGCCGTCACGCGCTGCGCTCAACCATTGCGCGGCTTTGCCGGGTGTTGCTGAAGGTACCCGCGAACGCAGGGGCACCGAGCCTCAGCCTGCCGGCGCCGGCGTGAACACGGCGCGTTCGGCGAAAGCCGCGCTGGCCGATCTGCAGACGCGGCTGTTGGCGCTTCATCCGAAGGGCATCGATCTATCGCTCGGCCGCATTGAACGGCTGCTGGCGGCGCTCGGCCATCCCGAGCGGCATTTGCCGCCGGTCATTCATGTCGCCGGCACCAACGGCAAGGGCTCGACCGTCGCGTTCATGCGCGCCATCCTCGAAGCCGCGCGGCAGCACGTGCATGTCTATACCTCGCCGAATTTAGTGCGGCTCAACGAGCGGTTCCGTATCGGCGGCGCCGGCGGCGGCAAGCTCGTCGCAGACGACGAACTTTCCGCCGCGCTGGCCGAATGCGAAAGCGCCAATGGCGAACATCCGATCACGGTATTTGAAATCGAGACGGCGGCGGCTTTTCTTTTGTTCTCGCGCCATCCGGCCGACGTGCTGTTGCTCGAAGTCGGGCTTGGCGGACGCCTCGACGCCACCAACATCGTCGAGCGTCCGCTGGCAAGCGCGATCACGCGAGTGTCGCTCGATCACCGCGACTTTCTGGGCGATACAATTGCGGAAATCGCCGCCGAGAAGGCCGGCATTCTCAAGAGCGGCGTGCCGGCGGCGGTGGCCTCGCAGGTGCGCGAGGCGCTCGCCGTCATCGAGCGGCAGGCCGCGCGCGTCAAGGCGCCGCTGGTCATTGCCGGCGAGGATTGGACGGCGACCGAAGAACGCGGCCGTTTGGTTTATCAGGACAGCGACGGACTGCTCGACCTGCCGGCGCCGAAACTTTACGGCCGCCATCAATTCGAGAATGCCGGTCTCGCGATTGCGGCGCTCCGCGCCGCTGGATTACAAATACCGGCGCCGGCGTTCGAAGCCGGCATAGTTTCCGTCGAGTGGCCGGCGCGCATGCAGCGTCTCTCAACCGGCCGGCTCGCCGCCGCCTTGCCGCCCGAAAGCGAGCTCTGGCTCGACGGCGGCCACAATGCCGATGGCGGCCGCGCTGTTGCCGCTGCGCTGGCGGATCTCGAAGAGCGCGTTTCACGGCCGGTGGTGATGATTGTCGGCATGCTGTCGAGCAAGGACTGCGAAGGTTTTTTGCGGAATTTTGCCGGTCTTGCGCGCCACGTCATCACCGTGCCGATTAGGAATGACAAGGCGGTGCCTGCGGCAGAGCTTGCCGATATCGCCCGCGGCATCGGCATTCCGGCGATTGCGCGCCAGGATATCGGCAGCGCGCTCGCCGCCGCCGCCGATCTCGGGCTCGTGCCGGCGCCGCGTGTCATTATCACCGGGTCGCTTTATCTTGCCGGCGAAGTCTTGGCGTTGAACGGCACGCCGCCGGAATAGAAGCACCATCCCGCAATGACCCTACCGACCAAAACTTTTGCCGCCCGCCTGTTCGAGTATGGCGGCCCAGAGAAACTGATTTACGGCGAATACGACCTGCCGCCGCTCGGAGACCGCGATGTGCTGGTCAAGAATTTCGCCGGCTCGGTGTCGCGCTGGGACGTCAAATATCGGGCCGGCGATCTCGCCCGCTATCAGCTCCCCGGGCGGGCGCCGTTCCCGCTGCCGCAGCAATTGGGCCGCGAAGCCGCCGGCGAAGTTGTCGCCGTCGGCACGGCGGCCAAAAAATTCCGTCCGGGCGATCGCGTCATCGGCGTCACTCATCCCGAGGACCCGGATGGCGTCGAAACCGCGCGCGGGCTCGGCAATCTGTCGCGCAATCTCGCCATTCCGGGCCATCAGGCGTTCGGCTCCTACGCGCAATATCTGGTGCGCGCCGAGCGCATGTGGCTGCCGCTGCCGGACGGTATCAACTACGAGCAGGCCGGCGTCGCGCTATGGCCGTTCTCGTCGTCGCACCGCGTGGTGCACGACCGCTTGCGTGTGCGGCTCGGCGACACCGTGCTGATCGCCGGCGCCTCCGGCGGCATGGGCCAGGCGACGCTGCAATTGTGCAAGCTCACCGGCGCGCGCGTGATCGCGGCGACCCGCCACGCCGCCAAGGCCATGGTCTTGCGCGAACTCGGCGCTGACGCGGCCGTTGTGACCGCGGACACCGAACATGCCCGCGGCGAGGTGCTGGCCTTGACTGGCGGAGAAGGCGTCGATCACGCGGTCGATTACACCGGCAGCCCGGACATGCTGCGGCTTCTTGGCAGCGTGATGCGGCTGGGCGGCAGCCTTGTGG
>DATNNI010000161.1:0-8531 GCA_035601915.1 Xanthobacteraceae bacterium | reverse complement strand
GTCGTCGGCGTCCTGATCTTACTCACCAGCTTGCCGATTGCTTATTACGCCTCGACTCATGGCGTCGATATCGACCTGCTGACGCGCGGCGCCGGGTTTGGCTATCTCGGCTCGACGATCACGTCGCTGATCTACGCCTCTTTCACTTTCCTGTTCTTCGCCATCGAGGCGGCGATCATGTCGCTTGCGTTCGAAATGTGCCTGGGAATACCGCTATTCCTGGGATACCTGCTGAGCGCGCTCATCGTCATACCGTTGGTTACTCACGGCATTACTTTTATCAGCCGCTTTCAATCCTGGACGCAGCCTTTTTGGCTGGTACTGCACCTCGTTCCATTTGCGTTCATCGCCGCCGCCGACTCTGCCTCATTCGAACGTTGGACGAATTTCTCCGGAATGGCCGGCAACGAAGGAGGCTCCTTTAATCTTTTGTTGTTTGGAACAGCGGCGACGGTTGTGTTCTCGCTCATCGCGCAAATCGGCGAGCAAGTCGACTTCCTCCGATTTTTGCCGGCGCGCGAAGGTCGCCGCAGGGCCGAATGGTGGTTCGCCTATTTGGCGGCAGGTCCCGGCTGGATCGTGCCCGGCATGTTGAAACTGCTCGCGGGCTCGTTCTTGGCATTTCTTGCGGTTGAGCATTTCGTGCCGCCGGCCGCGGCGACCGAACCCACCCGGATGTATCTCGTGGCATTTGGATATGTCTTCTCCTCGCCGCAAATGGCACTGGCTTTTACCGGCGCTTTCGTCGTCATTTCGCAGCTCAAAATCAATGTCACCAACGCCTACGCGGGCTCGATCGCCTGGTCGAATTTCTTTTCGCGTTTGACGCACAGCCATCCCGGCCGCGTGGTCTGGCTGGTCTTCAACGTCACTATTGCGCTGGTGTTGATGGAGCTCGGCATCTTCAAAATGCTCGAGCACGCGCTTGGTCTCTATTCGATCGTGGCGGTGTCCTGGGTCGGTGCGCTGGTCGCCGACCTCACCATCAACAAACCGCTTGGACTCAGTCCCCCCGGAATCGAATTTCGCCGCGCGCACCTCTACGACATTAATCCCGTCGGGATCGGCGCGATGCTGGCCGCGGTTGCCGCCGGCATTACCGCATTTTGCGGCGTGTTCGGTGCCATAGCGCAATCGCTGTCCGCGTTCCTGGCATTGGCGGTCGCATTTGTCACGGTGCCCCTCATCGCCTGGGCGACGAGCGGGCGCTACTACGTCGCTCGCGAGCCGCGGCAAAACTGGGGCGGCCAGCATGTGATCTGCTGCTCGATCTGCGAGCATCATTTCGAGAGCGAGGACATGGCACACTGCCCCGCTTATTCCGGGGCGATTTGCTCGCTCTGCTGCTCGCTGGAGACCCGCTGCCGCGATTGTTGCAAGCCGCACGGCCGCATCGCCAACCAATTTGTCGGCTGGTTCGGGCAAAAGCTGCCCGCGCGCGTCATCTCTTTGCTCGATACTCAAATCGGCCGCTACCTCGCCGTGCTTGGCGTCTTCGCCGCCGTGATCGGCGCCGTTCTTTGCTTGGTCTATTTCCTGGTGTCCCGCGACATCGATGGGCCCCGAGAACTGATCCGGGCAACGCTATGGACGGTGTTTTTCATCCTGACCATCATCGCCGGTGTCGTCGCCTGGTTCTTCGTATTGGCGCAGGAAAGCCGCCGCGTCGCCGAGGAGGAAACGCGCCGCCAGACCGATTTGTTGATGAACGAAATCGACGCGCACAGACGCACCGATGCCGAGCTGCAAAAAGCCAAGGAGGCGGCGGAAGCGGCAAACAACGCCAAAAGCCGGCATGTCGTCGGGCTCAGCCACGAATTGCGCACGCCGCTCAACGCCATCCTTGGCTACGCCCAACTCCTTGAGCGCGACAACGCGATACCGAGGGCGCGGAGGAACGCGATCAAGGTCGTGCGTCGGAGCGCCGAGCACCTCTCCGGCTTGATCGACGGCTTGCTCGATATATCGAAGATCGAAGCAGGCCGCTTTCATCTGAGCCGCAACGAAGTCCAGATCGCCGATTTCCTTGATGAAATCGTGGCGATGTTCCGCCTGCAAGCGGTCGCTAAAGGTATCGAGTTTCGCCACGTGCGCACGGGGCGGCTGCCGGCCGCCGTGCAGACCGATGAAAACCGGCTGCGGCAAATCCTGATCAATCTTCTCTCCAACGCGCTCAAATTCACTGAGAACGGACACGTGACATTTGCTGTCCGCTATCAGCACCAGATCGCCGAATTCACGGTTGAAGATACCGGCGTCGGGATCCGTCAGAGCGACCTTGAGCGGATTTTCCAACCATTTGAGCGCGCCAGTACCATCGGATCACTGGTAACTACCGGAACCGGTCTCGGACTAACGATTACCAGCCTGCTGACCAAGATCATGGGCGGCGACATCACGGTAAGCAGTGAAGTCGCGAAGGGCAGCATCTTCCGCGTCAAGCTCTTTTTGTCGGAAGTATCAAATCCGCGCACCGCCTCGACCATGGAATTTAATGTTCGCGGCTACTCCGGGCGGCGCCAAACGGTAATCGTCGTCGACGATTATGAAATACAGCGCAATTTGATCCGCGATTTGTTGGAGCCGCTCGGCTTTATCGTTATCGGCGCCGCTGGCGGACGCGAATGTCTGAACATCGTCGAACACGTCAGCCCTGACATCATTCTCCTCGACATCGCGATGCCGGAAATGGACGGCTGGGAGGTCGCGCAGCGCATTCGCCGTCATCCCGGTAAACGG
Organism: Xanthobacteraceae bacterium; assembly: GCA_035601915.1. Lineage (GTDB taxonomy): Bacteria > Pseudomonadota > Alphaproteobacteria > Rhizobiales > Xanthobacteraceae > BOG-931. The sequence continues at coordinate 5,792 of DATNNI010000161.1, read as the reverse complement.
ATCGCGATCCTCATGCTTTCAGCCAACGCCATCGACCCGCATCACATGGTGGATTCGGAGCGGCTCTACGACGACACGTTGATGAAGCCGATCGATCTGCGTCAGCTGCTGAAGAAAATCCATGCGCTAGTTGACATTGAATGGATTTACGAAACGCAGTCCGCGGCAGGCGAGCCGGCAACGGCCGCTCCGCCGGCCGGGTCCGCGTTGCCAAACAATGGCGATCTGGAAGAGCTGTTTCAGCTTGGCGAGATCGGTCACGTGACGGGGATTCTCGCCAAGCTCGACGAAATCGACGCGAGCGCCCCGGATTGCCTGGCCTTCACGAACAGAATGCGCCTGTTCGTGAACGCGTTCGATTTCAAGCGTTATGCGTCTGCATTGCAGCATGTTCGAGGCGCTCATGCGTAAGCGCGAGACGCGAACGCTCGTGCTCGTGGTTGATGATTCCCCCGGAACGTTGCGGCTGTTGACCGACGCGCTGGAAGAGGCGGGCATGACCGTGCTCGTGGCGCGCGACGGCGAGCATGCGCTATCGATTGTGGAGAAAGTCGTTCCCGACGTGATCCTCATGGACGCGGTCATGCCTGGCACCGACGGCTTTGCGACGTGTCGTAAACTCAAACAGAACCGCTCGCTCTCCCAACTGCCGGTCATCTTCATGACCGGGCTGAGCGACACCGAACACATTATAGAAGGGCTCGAGGCCGGCGGCGTTGATTACATCACCAAACCGATTGTGCCGGGCGAACTGCTCGCCAGAATTCGCGTTCATCTTTCCAATGCCCGCATAGCGCAAAGCGCCCACATTGCCCTCGATGCCTTTGGGCGTTTTCTGTTGGCCACGAGCCGGGGCGGACATGTGCTTTGGTATACGCCTCAGGCGGCGAAGTTGCTCAGAACGGCTTTTACCGATTTCGATCGAGAGAATTACGTTCTGCCGGACGAGGTCCAGCTTTGGCTCGGTCAATGCGCCGCCGCATCCGCCGGGACGGAGCCAGTGCCGCTCACCGTCGGTCAACGCAACGCCCCCGCCGGAGTGTTGTTGATCTATATCGCGCAGATCGGGGCGGACGAATATTTGCTGCGGTTGGTCGAAGGCTCAATCGACGATGGCCGCACATTGCTGAAGAAGAAGCTCGCGGTGACCGAGCGGGAAGCCGAAGTCCTGCTATGGGTCGCTCGCGGAAAATCCAATCGCGACATCGCCGAAATTCTCGACCTCAGCCCGCGCACCGTCAACAAGCATCTCGAACAGATTTACGCCAAGCTGGGAGTCGAGAACCGCGCTTCGGCCGCGGCGCTCGCCGTGCGCACCATCGGCGTTCGCTAATATCTCTTTATCCGTTGGTCGCGGCGACCGCGTTTTTGCCGCGTGAAGGCCGTGCGGATCACACGGCAAATGCAAGAAAATGGCGCGCCCGAAGAGATTCGAACTCCTGACCCCCAGATTCGTAGTCTGGTGCTCTATCCAGCTGAGCTACGGGCGCGTCAGATCGCGGAAAATCGCGACTCGCGGGATGACCCGCGGCGCGCGCCATAGCTAACGCCTTGGCCTCGCGTTGGCAAGCAGGCGAGGTCGAAAGGCGAGCGGAACAAAATTACCACGCACCGCTATTATTGTTATAAATTTGCGGCCCGATCCGGCCTTTAGAGAAAGCACTATAAGCCGTGTGGCGACCCCCGCAGCGTATCCGCTATACCGCCGCCGCCGGCCGCGTGCCGTCCGCGGCGGAGGCGGCCGCATCGGTACTTTTTTCCCCGATCGACATCGGCCCGGTACGACTTGAGCAGCGCACCTGGGTGCCGGCCATGGTGCCATGGCGCGCGACCGAAGAGGGCGACGCGACCGACGAAGTCGTCGATTGGTACGAGCGCTTCGCGCGCGGCATGCCGGGCGCCCTCGTTGTCGAGGCGACCGGCATTCGCGATGTGCCGAGCGGGCCACTATTGCGCATCGGCCATGACCGTTTCCTGCCCGGCTTGCGGCGTCTCGTGGAAACAGTGCGGCGCGCGAGCGGCGGCCGCACGCGCCTCCTGGTGCAGCTGATAGACTTTCTCGCCGTGCGCCGCCGGCCGGATCCGAAAAAATTCTTCGAGCGGTTTCTCAGCATCACCGATCGGCATCGCGCGGCTTTGGGCGATCCTACTCTCGCCGACGCCGCGGTGCGCGAGCGCTTGAGCGGAATGAGCGAGGATGAGCTAAAGGGCGTGCTCGCGCCGCAGGAATGGGAAGCGCTGCGCTTCGGCTATCGCGAACGCGTCACTGACGTGCAGCTTCCACATATCCGCGATTTGCCGAAAACGCTGCCGCGGCTGTTCGCCGAAGCCGCCGCGCGCGCCGAGGCCGCAGGTTTCGACGGCGTCGAGCTTCACTATGCCCATGCCTATACGATGGCCTCGTTTCTTTCCCGCACCAATACGCGCGCGGACGGCTATGGCGGCAGCTTGGAAAATCGCGTGCGGCTGCCCCTCGAAGTGCTCGCGGCAGTGCGCCGCGCCGTAGGCAAAAATTTTGCCGTCGGCCTTCGGTTTCTCGCCGAAGAATGCATCAGCGGCGGCAGCACGGCCGAGGATGCGACGTTCTTCGGCGCTGCCTTCGCCAAGGCCGGCGCCGATTTTATTTCGCTATCGCGCGGCGGCAAGTTCGATGACGCCAAGCAGCCAAGCGTCGGAGACGCGGTTTATCCCTATACCGGCCCGAGCGGCTACGAGTGCATGCCGCAACATATTTCCGACGAGCGCGGGCCATTCGGGCGAAACGCGGCGCCGACCGCGGCGGTACGCCGCGCGGTGCGCGAGGGTGGCGGCCAGGCGCCGGTGGTTTGTGCCGGCGGCATCCATAACTTCGAAATGGCGGAAGACTATTTGGCGCGCGGCGTGTGCGACATCGTCGGGGCGGCGCGCCAATCGCTGGCCGATCCCGATTGGTTTTACAAAATCCGTCTTGGTCTCGGCGATCAAGTGCGTGTGTGCGAATACACCAATTATTGCGAAGGCCTCGACCAGAAACACAAGCAGGTCACCTGTAAGCTGTGGGACAAGCTGCCGTCGTTGCCTGGCGAACGGCCCGCGCGTGACGGCAAACGAAGGCTCACGGCTCCGGTGTGGCAGCCGCCTGATTAGGCGACCCGCGTTACGCCCGCATCGCCTGTGTGGTCGGCGAAGCCCCGCGGCTTTCTTCGTTGCGGCCGACGACGCGATTGCGGCCCGCCGATTTGGCGAGATAGAGCCGCCGATCGGCGCATTCGAACAGTCCGTCGTAGTCGGAGGCGTCCTCGGCGCAAGTGGCAAGCCCGATAGAGACAGTAACGAGCGGCGTGCCGGCGTCGGCATCCATGTGGCTTGCGACATCGCGGCGGATGCGCTCACCGAGCGTATGCGCCGCGGCGCGGGAAAGGTCCGGCACGATTACCACGAACTCCTCGCCGCCAAAGCGAAACACAGCGTCCTCGACGCCCACCGTGCGCATGACAATGCGGGCGATGCGCAGAAGTACGACGTCGCCCGCGGTGTGACCGAAGCGATCGTTGAAGCTTTTGAAGTGGTCGATGTCGAGAATGAGCAGGCTCAACGGCCGGCCGGACAAGGCCGCCGCGGCGACCCGATTTCGGCCCTCGCGTTCGAGCCGGCCGCGATCGAGCGCGCCGGTGAGCGCGTCGCGGCCGGAGCGCGCCATCAACTCCTCGTAGCGTTCGCGGTAAGTGAGAAGATCGAACACATCGCGTACGCGCGGTGCGGTCTTGTCGCGTCGGCGCGCGAACTCGACGTAGCGCAGATAAATGGCGCCGAGCACGGCATAGATCGCGACCGCGGCCATTTTCGCGGCCCAGCCGCCGAACAAAACCGACAACGGCGCGCCGGTGAGATAGTGCAGGCCGCAGAAGAACGCGCCCTGGTCGAAACTCAGGATCAGTGCGCCGGTCGCGAAAAGCCGCAGCAGCAGGCGCCGGCCGGTCGCTGCGCGGAGCTTTTCGTAGAGCAGGATCATCATGATGCAGTCGACGAATAGGATGAGCGTGCCCCACACCATCAGGGCGCCCATCTCGTCGAGGAAACCGAAATCGGCGGCGTGGCCTTCGAGCACGCCGGTGCCGTGCCAGCGCATCAGCGCGGCGAGCGCGAGCAACAGCACGTTGCCAAGCAGCAGTCCGTAGATCGGCTGGCGCACCACCACCGCGTCTTCGCGGATATAGACGAGAAGCAGCAGCATCAGCTTGCCGGTGAACAACACCGTCGAGCCCGGCGAGGCGACGATGCCGAATGGCAGCGATACATAAAGAATGCCGGCGAGATAGGTCTCGAGAAAATGCATCACGCCGAGCGCGCAGAAGAACGTGCCGATGCCGAGCCGGGTGCGGGCGCGGAACAGGCCCGAAAGGACGGCGAAATAGACGATCGCCTCCGCCGCCATCAGCAGCGCGTTGACCGCGGCCGGGCTCAGAACTGACGTTTCGGCGGCGAGGAAGTTCGACATGGCGGCCCGCGCGGCCGCAAGCCCAACGGCGCGCGACCTTCGCCGCCACCCGATACCAGCCATCGGTTAACGAGTCGGAAACCAATCGGGGTGGGGCAGGGGGAGTGAGTGGCGTTCTACTTTCCCCTCTCCCGCAAGGGGAGAGGGAAGAAAGAAAGTGCGGGATGGAAACTTAAACCGCCTCGGCGAGTACGCCGTTGAACTTGAGGCCCTGCTTGCCGGCGGCGATGTCGACTTTTTCGCCGTCCTTGATGCGGCCGGAGAGGATCAATTCCGCGAGCGGATCCTGGACCCACTTCTGGATGACGCGCTTGAGCGGCCGCGCGCCATAGGCCGGGTCCCAGCCCTTGTCGGCAAGCCAGGTGCGCGCGCTCGGCTCGAGCGCGATGGTGATCTTGCGCTCTTCCAGAAGCTTCGCCAGCCGCTTCATCTGAATGTCGACAATGCGCGTCATCTCCGACTTTTGCAGCCGGTGGAACAGAATGATCTCGTCGATCCGGTTCAAAAATTCCGGCCGGAAGCTGGCGCGCACAATCGCCATCACCTGGTCGCGCACCTGGTCGGTGTCCTCGCCTTCCGGCTGATTGACCAGAAGTTCGGCGCCGAGATTCGAGGTCATCACAATCAGTGTGTTGCGGAAATCGACGGTGTGGCCCTGGCCGTCGGTCAGCCGGCCGTCGTCAAGCACTTGCAGCAGGACGTTGAACACGTCCGGGTGTGCCTTTTCGATTTCGTCGAACAGCACCACCTGATAGGGCCGCCGCCGCACCGCTTCGGTAAGCGTGCCGCCTTCTTCGTAACCGACATAGCCGGGCGGCGCACCGATCAAGCGGGCGACCGAATGCCTTTCCATGAACTCGGACATGTCGATACGCAGCAGCGCGTTTTCGTCATCGAACAAAAATTCAGCGAGCGCCTTGGTCAGCTCGGTCTTGCCAACGCCGGTCGGCCCCAGGAACATGAACGAACCGATCGGCCGGTTCGGATCCTGCAGGCCGGCGCGCGCGCGGCGCACCGCGGTGGAGACGGCCTTGACCGCGTCGGCCTGGCCGACCACGCGTTTGCCGATCTGCTCCTCCATGCGCAGGAGCTTTTCTTTTTCGCCTTCGAGCATGCGATCGACCGGAATGCCGGTCCAGCGCGAGACCACTTGGGCAATGTGATTGGCGGTGACTGCCTCTTCGGCGAGAACGCCGCCGCCGCCGCCGGCGTCGACGTGTTTGAGTTTCTTCTCGAGTTCGGGAATCACGCTGTATTGCAACTCGCCGGCACGCTGATAATCGCCGCGCCCCGGACGAACGGCCTCCGCGAGATC
>DATNNI010000160.1:0-8680 GCA_035601915.1 Xanthobacteraceae bacterium | reverse complement strand
AGGAGAATTCCGTCCGCCAGCCGAGCTTGCGCGCCGCAGGCGCGAACCAATGCTCCAGCGTACGCCGCAGCCCCGCCTCAGCGCCGACACGGCTGACCAACACGATTTCTCCGCCGGGTTTTAGAACTCGTGCGAACTCATCAAGCGTCGCTTCCGGGTTCGGCGCCGTTGTCACGACGTATTGCGCCACCACGACGTCGAACGAGTCATCTGGGAAAGACATATGCTCGGCGTCCATGACCCAAAGGCCTTCGACATTGTCCAGGCCGAACTCGCTGACGCGCGCCTGCGCCTTGCGCAACATAGGCTCGGAAATATCGACGCCGCAGAGCCGGCAATTGGCCGAGTAGCGGGGTAGTGAGATGCCAGTGCCGACGCCGACTTCAAGAATTCGCCCGCCGACCTGCTCCGCGGCGGCGATTGCGGCTTGGCGACCGCGCTCGAAAACCGGGCCGAACACCAAGTCATAAACCGGCGCCCAACGGGCGTAAGCCGTGGTCACCATCTGTTTGTCTAGGTCGGTGTGAGACAGGTTCGTCATCTCTGATCCTTTTCGCTGTAGCTTGCCGGCGACGCTTCAAACTGGAGCGGCCTCTTCCGCGATCGTCGCCGGCGTTTCGAGGTCACGGAGGTTATCTGCAACTTCGCGCGCGTGATCGACAAATTGACGTGCGCTGTTCTCCCACGAATAATTCAGCGCAAACTCGCGGCATGCCTCGCGCGGCACCTCGAGCGCCCGCAAGCATGCGCTGCGCAGATCCTCGTCCAGAACTCCGATTGGATGGTCCGCGACCACGTCCTTGGGACCGGTAACGGGAAAGGCGGCGACCGGCACGCCGCTGGCGAGCGCCTCAAGCTGTACAATGCCGAAAGTATCTGTCCGGCTGGGAAAGACGAAAACATCGGCCGCCGCCAAGTGCGCGGCCAGAGTTCCGTTCTCGAGTGGACCTAAAAATCGTGTATCGGGAAAGTTCTGACGCAGCTTCGCCTCTTCGGGACCGCTGCCGACGACGACCTTGGTGCCCGGCAGTTTGAGCGAAAGGAATGCTTCAAGATTCTTTTCGACGGCGACGCGACCGACGGTCATGAAAATCGGCCGTGGAAAGTCGAGCTTGATGGCGCGGTCGGGCCTAAACAGATCGATGTCGACGCCGCGCGTCCACATTCCGAGGTTGGCAAAGCCGCGGTCGGCAAGCTCCGTCATCAGCGAGGGGGTTGCCACCATGGTCACTGTCGCGGCGGAGTGAAACCGGCGCAGCACCGCATAAACCCACTGCGCTGGTATCGGCAGTCGCGCGGAAATGTATTCGGGAAAGCGGGTCGTGTAGCTTGTGGTAAAGCGGCGTCCTTGGCGGCGGCAATAGGCGCGCACTGCGAAGCCGATTGGCCCTTCCGTGGCAATATGGATCGCGTCGGGCTTCTTTGCTTCGACACGGTCTTCAATCCCTCGCCGGCTCGGCAAAGCGAGCCTGAGTCCCGGGTAAGTCGGCAGCTGAAAGGAGGGGAAACCTTCCGGAGTGAGAAAATCGATTTTCGCCCCGAGCTTGTCAGCCGCCCGCGCCAAAGACCCGAGCGTCCGTACCACACCGTTGACTTGTGGATGCCAGGCATCTGTCGCAACAAGTATTCTCATCAAGGGACGGCGGCGCCGCTCCGTTCTGATCGAATCGGATGCGACAACAATTGCCATTTCATGTCTCAGTCGTGTGACGGATCACGTGCCGGCGGCGATTCAATCATTTGCTCCGTAACATTGCTGTTACATGCAAATGAGATTCTGCCGCCGACGCGCAAAGCCATCTTTGACTTGAAATTTCAGCGCCGCACGCCGGAGAGACGTGACCGGTTCCATCGCCCAGACGCTAACTTCCCGCATAGGGCGCAGCACGATCGGTGCCGCAATCAGCGTGGCAATACTCGGCGTCGCCGGCTACACCCTTTATGAACTTTTGCGCGGCATCGAATTCGACAAAGTCTTTGCAGCAATTGCCGCTCAATCTGTGCCGAAGCTTGTGATTGCCGGCGCGTTAGTCATCGCGGCCTACGTTGCGCTGACCTTCTATGATTTGTTTGCTCTTCACGTCATCGGCCGCCAAAAGGTTCCCTACACCGTTGCGGCATTGGCGAGTTTCACGAGTTCGACCATCGGTCACAATCTCGGCGCCGCGATCTTGACCGGCGGCGTGATCAGACTGCGCATCTATTCGGTCTGGGGCCTGACCGTCGCCGATGTCGCGAGGATCGCGGTTCTTACCGGCATCACCTTCTGGCTGGGCAACGCCTTTCTTCTCGGTATAACCGCCGCCCACAGTCCCGAAGCGGCGACGGCCGTCGACCATTTTCCGCCGTGGCTCAACCGCGCGATGGGATTTGCCGCCTTGTTCGGCATCGCTTGTTACTTATTGTGGCTGGCGCCCGCGCCGCGCGCCGTCGGCCGATCTGGCTGGCGCATCGAATTACCCAATTTTCGTCAAACCTTGTTGCAAATCGGCATCGGTACGCTCGATCTAATTTTGGTCACGCTCGCCATGTATGTCTTGCTTCCGGCCGCACCGATCGTCGGCCTCCCAAATCTCATGATGGTATTCCTTACGGCCACGCTGCTCGGAACCGTCAGCCACGCGCCGGCCGGCCTGGGCGTCATCGAGGCCACAATGCTGTTGGGCCTACCGCAATATCCGAGAGAGGCCCTGTTGGCGGCATTATTGACGTTTCGCGCGCTCTACTTTTTGCTGCCATTATTCTTGGCGGCCCTCCTGCTCGGAATCCGCGAACTGCGACTGCTTGCGCGCGCCGCGAAATGGCGGTGAGTAACGAAAGCCCTAAGCTTGTAAGGCGGATACCCGCAAGTTACTCTGCCGCCGCGTAGATCGGGGCTGGTAGTGAAGCGTGGCGTTATCGTTTTCGAGGCTCGACAACGCTCGCAAATCCGGCCGCAAAGACGGGCCAGGTGTGCGAGCTTTCTGGCGTGTCGCGTAGCTCTGGCGCTTTCGGCGCTAGCGCCGTCTGAAGTTGCGGCCGAAACCCTCCAGTCGGCGCTGGCGAAAGCCTACGAAAGCAATCCGCAACTTAATGCTCAGCGGGCGATAGTCCGGCAAAATGACGAAGGCGTCTCGCAGGCGCTGTCCGGCTACCGGCCCTCGCTTTCGGCCACCGCCTCGGTCGCCGAGCAATTTACCAACACCACCGAGGTGCTTCCGCCAATCCCACCGGGCCTTCCGAACGGTGTTTCGTTTTCGATCAAGGGGTATACGACCCCAACTGCCGTCGGCCTCAACGGTTCGCAGACGCTTTTTAATGGCCAGCGCACCGCCAACACCGTCCGAAAAGCCGAGAGCCAAGTTTCCGCGGCGCGGGAAACGCTGCGCATGATGGAAGAATCCATCCTCCTCGCGGCGGCGACGGCCTATATGGACATGTCCCGAGACACCGCCAACCTTGAGGTGCAACAGAACAATATCCGCGTCCTGCAGCGCACGCTCAAGGACACGCAGAATCGTTTCTCGGCGGGCCAGGTGACGACGACGGACGTGGCCCAGGCCGAAGCACAATTAGCAGCCGGCGAAGCGAACTTGCACTCAGCGGAGTCGACGTTGATGACCACGCGCGCGAACTATCGCCGCGTCATCGGCATCGAACCGTCGAATCTCGCGCCGGCCTCGTCGGTCGACCGGCTCTCGCCGACCACGCTGAGTGCCGCGATCACTGTCAGCTTGGCTGAGAACCCGGCCGTGACCGCCGCGCTTTACGGCGTCGACGTCGCACAGCTGCAGGTCAAGATCGCCGAAGGCGTGCTATGGCCGACGTTGGCTTTGCAAGGTAGCGTAACCCAACAAAACTACCCGACCATTCTGCAACCCAACCTCTTTCTTGGAACTGTCCAGCTCAACCTCTCCGTTCCAATCTATCAGGGCGGCGCGGAGTATTCCGCCATTCGCCTCGACAAAGAGACCGTCGGTCAGCAGCGACTTAACGCCGATCAGTTGCGCGACCAGACGCGAGCTAACGTCGTACAGGCGTGGGGCCAACTCGAGGCGGCGAAGGCACAGATCGAAGCCGCGATCCGTCAGAACGACGCCGCAGAACGGGCGCTGACCGGGGTCCGCAACGAGGCGCAGGCCGGTCAGCGAACGACACTCGATGTACTCAACGCCGAACAAGCACTAGTGAATGCCCGCGTGGCGCTCATTGTCGCGCAACACGATCGGGTGGTTGCATCCTATGCTCTGCTTTCCGCCGTCGGACGGCTTTCAGCGCAGGAGTTGCACCTCCCGGTGACGGTCTACGATCCGGCGACACATTATTTTCAGGTGCGCGATGCCTGGTTCGGTCTTCGCACACCCGACGGCCGTTAATCGGCATTGCCGCCTCACCAACAAAAGCTTTACGCTACAACCCCAGTAATGCGGGTCAGAGGACAATATGCCTGACGCGAGAATCAATGGTGTTCGTATCTGGTATCAGGAGACCGGCGACGGCGACCCAGTGGTCCAAATCCACGGCGCCGGGTTTGGACATTTCAATTTCGCCACCGCAACGCCGATCCTGTCGCGCAGCTTTCGTTGCATCGACTTCGATATGCGCGGCTACGGCGAGTCCGAGCGGCCGTTTCAGAACTACACCATGGAGGTTTGGGCGGACGATCTCGCGGGATTGATGGATCATCTCAGTTTGCAAAGCGCCCATGTCCACGGCACCTCGATGGGCGGAATGGTGGCACAGCAATTCGCCGCAAAATATCCCGATCGCACCCGCCGTCTCGTTATCAATTGCTCGGCGGCGAAACTCGACTATGCCGGGGTTCTGACCTTTCGTGGTTGGATCGATATCGCCGAGCGCTTTGGCGTCGGCTCGCGAACGCTTGCCGAATTGATCGCCATGCAGGCGCTGTCGCGCCGGTATCTCGACGGTCCTGACGGGCGCCGCGCCGTTGATACGATTCAGAACATATTGGGAAGTTGCAATCGGGTGGACGTGTTCAAGCGGGCTTGCCAGGCCATGATCGAGATGGACTTGCGGCCGCTGTTGCCAAAGATTACCGCCCCGACGCTTGTCATCGGCGGCGACGAGGACATCATGACGCCGTGGCAACAGGCCGAGAGTGGCGCCGGCCAGGAGTATATCGCCCAGCACATCAAAGGCGCGAAGAAACACGTCATCAAGGGGTCAAACCACTCGACGTTGTTCGACGGCACCGAAGAAAATTGTCGCGTGGTCGCGGCCTTTCTCAAAGGCGAACTTTGAACGCGCTCGTCACGCTGTCGGCCGTCGAAGCAGCACGACAGACTCGGCAGGGTGCTGTTTCCGCGGCCGATCTCGTCGGCGCTGCGCTTGAACGCATCGAAGCCTTGGACGGGCGGCTCAAGGCATTCATGACCGTTGACGAGGTGGGCGCGCGCCGAACGGCCCGCGCTTTGGACGCCTTGCCGGCGAGCCGCCGCGGCCCCCTACACGGCCTGCCGATCGCTTTTAAGGATCTGATCGCGACTGCCGGCGTCCGGACGACCTATGGATCGCTGGTTTATGCCGACAATATCCCAAAGGACAACGAGCTGTTCGTCAGCCGTGTGCTCGACGCGGGCGGCGTGATGATCGGCAAGACAACAACGCCTGAATTTGGTTACGGCGCAATTTGCCAGAATCGCCTCGCCGGTCCGACCGCAAATCCTTACGACCTGGCGCGGACGAGCGGTGGGTCGAGCGGCGGCTCTGCTGTGACGGTTTGCACCGGCATGGCGTCAATTGCGCATGGCACCGACTTCGGCGGCTCTTGCCGCATGCCCGCGAGCTTGAGCGGTGTCGTCGGCTTGCGGCCGACCGCCGGGCGGGTGGCCAATCCAGCCAAGCCGTTATTGTGGGATGACCTAAACGTTCATGGCATTCTGGCGAGGAACGTCGAAGATGTCGCGCTCCTGCTTTCGATTGTCTCGGGTGGCGATGTGGCCGATCCCACTTCCCTCGGGCGAGAGAAATTCGCCCTGCCCGACTTCCAAACCGAGCCCGTTGCAGGACTGAGAATCGCCGTTCAGCTCGATCTCGGCACGCTTCCAATTGATCACGAAGTTCGCCCCGTTCTCGAAACAGCGGTGGCGAAGATTGCGGGACTCTACGGCGACCTTCAAGAGTGCGGCCCCGACTTCAGCGGCGCCATGGGCGCCTTCATGCGCTTGCGCAGCTCTATCCTCTACCGCACGCTCGGCCATTTGCTCGAGGCCGAACGCGAAAAGCTCACGCCGAGCGTCATCTGGAATATCGAGCGCGGCAAGGAAATCTCCGCCGACGACTTCCTCAAGGCGGAGCAAGAACGAAGCCGCATCTGGCGCAATGTGGCGCATTTCCTTCACGACCACGACATTCTCATATGCATGACGACCAGCATCGCGGCATTTCCAAACGCACAAAGCGATGTCCTGCTCATTGACGGCAAGCCGATGGCGAGCATCATCGATTACATGGCGCCGACCGCCACCATGTCGCTGTTCGGTTTGCCGGCGCTGTCCATTCCTTGCGGCTGGACGAAATCCGGTCTGCCAGTCGGCCTGCAGATCGTGTGCCGCCCGTTCGAAGAAGACACCTTGCTGCGATTTGCCTTCACGCTACAGCAAAATCTGGGCTTTTCGCATCGCTGGCCGACCTTGAATTAGGCAGCGTTCGCAGGGTCAAAAAAGGAGATTGCCATGCCAATACGAGCCGAGCTTCTCAAAGCACTCAATGACGAAACACAGAATATTCCGATTGCGCACGAACGCTGGCCGGAACTCGCTGTCGAATTGAACCAACTGCGCACAGCCGCCGAAGCCGCCTTGGCGGCGCACGATTTCGACCGAGATCCCGGAGAATTTCCAGCCGTTCTTCGTTCTCGCCGAGCGTAATCAGGAAGAACGAGATGGCAATGGCACAACAAAAGCCGGCGGACGGACTGCAAAATTTATCCTTGTGCGAAACCGCCGAATTGATCAAGGGCGGCGAAGTCTCGGCTACCGAAGTGCTGGAGGCTTGTTTCGCGCAAATCGACCAGATCGAGCCCATTCATCACGCCTTCGTCTGGCAAGATCGGGAAAGCGCGGTTGATCGCGCCCGCTGGCTGGATTCGGTCCGCTCGCGGGGCGAGACCGTCGGACCGCTGCATGGCGTGCCGATGGCGCACAAGGATATGTATTACCGCGTGGGCCGCGTTTCCGGCTGCGGTTCGCAAATTCGCAGCGACGAGCCGGCGAAGATGACCGCGACCTCGTTGCGCAAGCTAGACGGCGCCGGCGCAATCGACCTCGGCGGTTTGGCCATGGTCGAGTTTGCGATGGGACCGCACGGTTTCAATGCGCACCTGCCGCGCTCACTCAACCCGTGGGGCCACGATCGCGTCCCTTGCGGCTCCTCAAGCGGTTCCGGCGTGGCGGTGGCAAGCCGCATGGTTTACGGGTCGCTCGGGTCCGATACCGGGGGTTCGATCCGGTGCCCCGCCGCCGCTAACGGTATCGTTGGCTGTCTTCCCACCAACGGATTGGTGAGCCGGCGCGGCGCTATGCCGATGTCATGGTCGTTCGATTGTGTCGGGCCGTTGACCCGCACCGTAAAAGATGCAGCGCGCGTCCTTAAAGCGATCGCCGGACAAGACGGCCTCGACGATACGCCGGCCGCAACGCCGATACCCGATTATGAATCCGCGCTTGAACAGCCGCTCTCCGGAATTCGCGTCGGCGTCCCGCGCGGTTACTTTGACCAGGATTTGCACCCCGACGTGCAAAAGGCGATCGCCGCGAGCCTCGACGTGTTCCGGCAAGCCGGCGCTACGCTGGTCCACGTCGATATTCCGAAATCGGTTTCGCTCACCTCGGAGCTGCATCCGCTGGTCATGAAGGCCGAGGGTGCGGCTAATCATCGGCCGTGGAAGCGCACCCGCAATACCGAATATTCCGAGGAAGTCGGCAAGCGGCTTGAGGCTGGATTCTTTATATCCGCAGTCGATTATATCAACGCGCTGCAGTACCGCGTCTTCGCACTGGAGGAGTTCACCGGAGCTGTCTTTAGTCACGTCGACGCGCTGCTTGCCCCGGTATTGCCGATCCCGACGCCAACACTCGACCAAACGGCCTACAGCAGCGGCCCGGCTTATCTGAAAATGGTCGTAGCGCTGACCCGCAACACGCGGCCGATTAATTTCCTCGGACTGCCTGCGCTCAGCGTCACCTGCGGCTTTACGTCCGACGGCATGCCGACGTCATTCCAGCTCATCGGCCGTCCGTTCAGCGAATCTTTGCTGTTTCGCCTCGGCCATCGCTTTCAAATGGAAACGAACATCCATCAGGCAATGCCGAAGGCACTTGGCGCGTAAGCAAAGCGCCTTACGCGAGCGTGCCGCCGCCGTCGACGATCAGCACTTGGCCTGTGATGTAGGTTTGCTGCATCAAATAAAGATAGGCCTCCGCGACTTCGTCTGGCTCGCCGACATGGCCGACGGGAAGCCTCCCCGCCGCATCCCGATACATGTTCTCGCGCTGGCCTTCAGGAACATTCCCCCAAAGCGGCGTTTTCACTATGCCGGGCGCCACGATGTTGACGCGGATGGGCGCAAGCTCGACGGCGAGCGCGCGCGTCAGTCCTTCCATCGCCGCGCATACGCTCGCGCCCACCGACCAACCCGACCGCGGGCGGGCGCCGGCCGTGCCGGAGGTAAAGACGA
>DATNNI010000159.1:0-5359 GCA_035601915.1 Xanthobacteraceae bacterium | reverse complement strand
GGTTGGACACGAATGCCAACCGGCTTCCATCCGGCGACCAAGCCAGGTCGCTGTCCTTGCCCCGATCGAAGAACAGGCGCTCGGGTTTGGCGCCATCGAGCGACGAAATCCAGACATGATCGTCCTTGATGTAGGCGATTTGGCCCCGAGCCGAAATCACTGGCGCATCGCCTTCGTCGATTTTTACCGGCGTACCGCCATTGGCGGGCACGGCCCATATCGAAGTGAACGGCTGTACCGGCGAGGAATTTGGATCGGGCGCCAGGTTTCCTTCCGCGGGCCAGTTGGCGTCATGATCGCCGCCCAGCACGAACACGAGGCGCGAGCCGTCCGGCGAAAAAGTAAGCTGCGTGATTTCCTGCCCGTCGTCATCGCGATACTGCGTCGCTTGGCTCGGCGTAAAGTTCGGTCCGCGCGCCATCCAAACGTTGCGCACGCCATCAAGATTGCACACCCACGCGATCACATCGCCATGTTCGGCTGCCGCAAGTTCGGAGGCGAACGGATAATGCAGCACTTGCGCCATGGAGTACTCGGAGCGCGCGCTGGCCGGTCCGGACAGCGGTGCGAGCGCAATGACCGCTAATACGCCCGCAAACAACCGAAAATTGATCATAATATTTGTCTTCCGCGACTTTGGTGGGTTGCGAATACTAGCGCCAAGGGCCATCGGCAGTACACCTAACCGGTGAAATCAAATCAACCACTGAAAAGTAGCGAGCTGCTTGGCAAAGGAAATCACCGACAGATGCTGCTGAGTCTGAGCATCGAAAAGATAGGCGACGCCACCAATAATGAAACCGTTCATCATGAGCGCGATCGCGAGTGCGGCGAGTTTTGCAGAGATCCGGGTATTCATGATCGTCTCCTCAAATGTTTGCTTTTACACAGCGGGGTTCTTCCGCCTGCTTACACGAAGCAAGAGCCGTGCCAGGCCCGGGAGGAGCGTTAAATCGCTATTTTTAAAGGAATTATTTTTTTAAGACGGGGACGCGGCGGCCGCGGACACTGTCCGCGGACAACGCGGACAGCGCCCCCGGACGCTTCAAGGCTCCGAGCTAATGTTCGATCGGACGGTCGGCAGTCCGGGCCGCCATGGCCTTGGAGGACCGCCGGCGCCGAGCCACCAACTCATCGGTGATTTCGATGACTGCGTGCTTGCCGGTTGCACCGACGTCCTTGCGCGCTTCCACACGCTGCTCGGCAAAACGTTCACGTTCGGCGAGGCTCACGCGTTTGATGGTCGGCTTGTCCCAGAAGGCGGCAAGATAACTCGCAACCGCGACTGCGCCAATCTCTTCGCGGAAAAATCCCAGGCGCAAGGCGTGCACAACGCGGCCCTGATCCAGTCCCGCCACCGAGTACAGGCGGTACTCGCCGAAAATATCCAAGTTCGGCACCGCGTCGGGATCAAAGGCGTGATCCGCAAGCGCGAGCTGAATGACGAACCAGCGCGATGCTTCGTTGTCTTCCAGTTCCTTCGGCGTCAAGGCGCGGATGGTCTGCGTGGACTCCAAGCTTTCCAGCGGCTCGTCGAGTTTTTTCACTTCGCGCGGCGCGGGCACCGGAGCGGTTGCCACTACGACATGCTGCAACGATGTGAGTTTGTTTGGCATGGGCTTGGCCGGCGACATTCGAAACTTCGGCCAACCCCTGCGTGCAGTCGCCACTGACTGCGTGACGACAGGCGCGGCCTTCGGGGCTTCGACCGGCGCCGCGCTCTTGGGTGCTGCAGGCTTGGGAGGCGGCGTCATATTTTGTTTCGGCGGCGGAGCGATCGCCTTCTTGGGAGGCGGCGCGATCTCTAGCTTCGATGGCGGTGCCACCTCTGGCTTCTGCGGCGCTTTGACCGGCGCTGCGGCGGTTACAACAACCGCGGGCGCAGGCGCGGCGGGCGGTGGCGGCGCTTTGCTCTTGGGTGCGACCGCATCGGTCAGCACGGGTGCGGCAATGACCGCGGGCTTCGGCGCCGCGGTCTTGGGCGCGGGAGATTTGGCGGGCATCACCACTTCGGTGAGAACCGGCGCGCTCGCGATGGAGTACGGCGGCGCAAGCTTCAACTCAAACGGTGGCGGTGCAGCTGCGGGCGCCACCGCCTCCTTCGCGACCGGGGCGACGGCGGCGACCGCTGCAGCGGGGGCGACCGCTGCAGCGGGTTGCTTCTGAATGGTCGGCAACGGCACATCCAACTCCGGCAACGCCCATTGCGGCGGCGTCGGCGGAACTGTTGCAGGTGCGGCGCGCTGCGGCATGCTCGGCGGTACGCCAAACTCGGGCGTCGGCCACGCGATGTCGATCGAAATTTCCGGAACTTCGGGTTTTTGGCTGACCGCGCTTTCCTGGACTGCTGCTTTCTTCGGCGCCGCCTTGTGCGGCGCGGCTTCGGGCGCGGCCTTTTCCGCGGCGATCTTTTGTGAGACGGATTTTTCGATAACCAGATCGGCCGGCTTCGGCGCGGCCGATCGCTGATCAGCCTTGGCTTGCATGGTTCCAATGACGCGTAAATCTGACGCGCTCGCGGTCGCGGTCAGTGCGCCGGGATAGGTATCGCGAACTTCCGCAAGAACGGCGTCGGCTTCGTCTTCGGACGCAAACGGCCCGAATCGCAAGCGGTAGCGGGTACGCCCGTCTTCGGTCACTTGGATTTGATAAACATGCGCGCTGAGTGGGCTGTTGGTAAATGCTTTCGTGGGCACGCTGATCGGCGCGGTCGAAACACTGAGGTTGATGACAAAGGGTCCGTCGCCGCCAAGACGCGGCGCCTCTTGCACCGGCTGAAACAGGTCCTCGATGCTGAGATGCCAGATCTCACCTGCCATTGGGGCGTTTATCGGCGTTGCCATAAATCCTTTCCCACGAACGGTACGGGTGCTCAAGATATTGACGAACTGAGCAGAATGAAAGCGTGATCGGCGTCTCTCAGCGGCGACACGCGCGCTGTTTATGTCAAGGACTACAAGCAACATAAGCAAATCTCGCGGACAGCCGCCGCGCGAATCAGCTTTTTGAAAAGGAATAAGTTGCGTGCGGGCGCGCGTTGGGCAATAAGTAAACTATGAGCCTACAATCGTGTCGCGCTAATCCCGCTTGAGGCATTTCGATGCTCGATTCTGATCGCATCACGAGTAAAGCACTCCGCCTCCTGCTCGTATTCCTATCCATCTTGGCGGTTGCTGCATTCGGTCTGTCGCTGCATCGCCTGGGGGGAAGCTTGACGCTTTCCTATCTGCCGAACGGCGTCGCCGTTGCTGCCACTTATCGATTCGGCCGACGCGTCTGGCCGGCCGTCTTATTGGCAGGCTTCGCGATTGTATTCTGGGGATCCGAGCCGCTAGTGCCGCTGGTCGCATGTATCGGCGTGGGAATCGGTCTTGCGAGCGGCGCTTGGGCTTCGGCGTGGCTGCTGGAGCGCAGCGGTTTTGATGCGGGCTTTTCGCGGGCGAAGGATGTGCCGCTGTTCATTCTTTGCGTCGCCGCGGGCATGGCACTGGGGCCGTTCTTTGCCCTCACGGGGTATTACCTGTCGGGAATGAAGGATTTCGCTTCCGATCCGAGCCATTTTGTTCGCTGGTGGGCAAACGCCACGGCCGGCGCACTGCTCTTGGGCCCCCTCTTGATGGCGTACAACCGCAAGAGCTTCGAGCGCTTCGCGGCGCATTGGCCCGAGGGCAGCCTGTGGTTGTTCGGACTGCTGGTTTGCTGCGCCTCGATCATGCTGGCGCCGGGAGATCTGGGGCGGCCGCTCATTGTGGTATTCGCCTTCATCCTCGTCGTTGTCAGTGCGATGCGGTTCGGGCTAGTGCTCGCCGCCGGAGCGTCGTTAGTCATTTCGACCATGACCGCAATCAGCGCGGCATTCAGCATCGGCGTGTTTTCCCAATTCAACCAGTTGCAGGGCCTGGTGACGATCTGGTCGTTCATCGCATCGTTGTCGGGCTTAAGCATCATCATCACGGCACTGCTCGGTGAGCGTGACGCGGCCGGCAACGAGGCGCTGCGCGCCGAGCAGCGCTATGCGCAAATTTTCAACGGCAGCCCTCAGCCCCTGTGGGTGCACGCCAGTGACTCCTTAAGGTTTCTTCTGGTGAATGATGCCGCCGTGCGTCAATACGGCTGGAGCCGGGATGAGCTGTTATCGCGCAGCATCGAGATCCTGTCCGCCGGTCCAAACCAGCCGGTGCTGCCCCGGGTCCACGATGCGATCGTGACCGCGGATTTGCCGCTGGAACCCTTCGAAACTCAGCATCGCACCCAGGACGGACGTCTGCTCGAGGTCGAAGTGTGGACGCAATCGATCGACTGCGGCGGCCAAGCCGGCGAGCTCGTATTCGCGATCGATGTGACGGAGCGGCGCGCATTTGGGCAAGCGCTCATGGAGGCCATCGGCGGCGAGCAGCGGCGCATCGCGCAGGAAATGCACGACGGTCTGGGGCAGGAACTCACCGGTTTAGCTCTCTCGGTGCGCGCTCTGGCGAACCGTGCGCAGAAGGAGCGAGACGCGATTTCGGTGGATTTGGACCAACTCGCTCTATTGGCGACCAGCTGCATACAGGATGCGCACCGCATCGTGCAGGGTCTCTCGCCCCTGACCAACGCGGATGGCAATCTTGATGCCGCGCTCGAGTTGCTCGCACAACGCAGCTCGCTGAGC
Source organism: Xanthobacteraceae bacterium (assembly GCA_035601915.1). GTDB lineage: Bacteria > Pseudomonadota > Alphaproteobacteria > Rhizobiales > Xanthobacteraceae > BOG-931. Next base: position 708 of record DATNNI010000159.1, on the reverse strand, counting down.
GGCACGAGGGTGAAGTTCCGCAGTCGGCACGAGGTGGCGCCGGCCATCGAACTGAAGATGCGCAATCATCTGTATCGAATCGCACAGGAAGCGGTGCAAAATGCGCTGAAGCATTCCGGCGCGAAAAACATCGACATTGAGCTTTGGTCGCGCCCGGGCGATCTGCGGCTTTCCGTCATCGATGACGGTCAGGGATTGATCGCCGGTCTCGAAAAGCGCTCAGGATTAGGGATGCGAACGATGCGTTTTCGAGCCAGTGCCATCGGCGGCAGGCTCCTCATCACGCGCGGCGCCAATGGCGGTAATTCCGTGGTATGCGAGGTGCCGATTAAGTCGGCGTTCTTCGCAACCGCGTAGCGGGAGGCGAAAAGAACCGGGGACGTTGGTGCGTCCCCGGCTTTTTTGGCGGCAAAAATGCCGCAATAACGCAATGCTCAGTCGTTTAGAACTTGTAATTCAGACCCGTCGAGACGCCAATCAGGTGGCAGCCACCCCAGGTGGTTGGTCCCGCGCTGCTGTAATCCGTGAACACGGTATTCGTACCGTCGTGGCAATCCGTCGTGAGACCGCGGCCGCCGGCGCCGATGTCATAGTGAGCATTGCCATTGTTGACGGTGTCCGCCGCGTCCAAGTACCAGTACAGACTCTTGTCGAAGCGATGCTTCCACGCAATGGTGTACATGTTGGCCGTATCGACGACAGTGGTCG
>DATNNI010000158.1:0-2153 GCA_035601915.1 Xanthobacteraceae bacterium | reverse complement strand
GAGCCGGCGAACGCGGTTCGCGGCGAGTACCGTGCCGCACGCGCGGCAGACGCCGCCCCGATCCTCGCCGCGACGGAGTACGATAATTTGCGCTTGCTGGCCATCGCCGCCGAGCGGCGCTTGCTGGCGGAACGGCGTCACCAGGGCCGCATCTTCGACGATGCCTATCATCTGCTCGAGGATGAGCTCGACCGCGCCGAACTGCACGCTGCATCGCTCGGGATGGCGTCGATCGAGGGCTGAAAGCAGCGTGCTTCAGCGCGCCGGGCGTGAGGTCTCTTTCTTGTACGATTTGAGAATCGAGGCGAGGAGGCCGGGGAAACGCGCGTCCAATTCCGCAGCGCGGACGCGGCTCGAAAGATCCACGCCGCGCCGCTCGCTCACGATCAGGCCTGCTTCGCGAAGTATGCGATAGTGTTGCGAGCAGGTCGACTTCGGCATGGCGAGCTTGAGCTTCAGCGTCGTCTCCGTGCAATTCATGCCCGCCGGCGCCTTCAGCAGCTTGTTGACGATTCCGATGCGCACGGGATCGGAAAGGGCATGCAAAATGCCCGCAACCGTCACATCGTCCATGTGCGGGTGGGTGAGAGGGCGTGCCATGCCTGCAAGGATAACGCAAAACTTGCATCCGGCATAATTCTATAGTTCAATATTATTGAACTAAGCGGCGGGCCGTAGGGGCTTGCTGCGCCGGCAATACGGAACACGCAATGACCAAGCTATTCGAACCCATCAGCCTCGGCGACCTCGAGCTTCCGAACCGAATCATCATGGCGCCGCTCACGCGCAGCCGGGCCGGCGCCGGCCGCATTGCGAATCGGCTGATGGCCGAGTACTACTCTCAGCGCGCTTCCGCCGGGCTCATTTTGTCGGAGGCCACGGTGGTGTCGCCGATGGGGATAGGCTACGCCGATACACCGGGTATTTGGTCGCCGGAGCAGGTGGAAGGCTGGAAGCTCACCACGCGCGCGGTGCACGAAGCAGGCGGGCGGATTTTTCTCCAGTTGTGGCACGTCGGGCGGATATCCGACCCGAGATTCTTGAATGGTGCCTCGCCGGTGGCGCCGAGCGCAGTCGCCGCGGTCGGCAATGTCAGCCTGGTTCGCCCGCCGACGCCCTTCGTCACGCCGCGCGCGCTCGATCGCAATGAAATTCCGGACATCGTCGCGGCCTTTCGCAAGGGAGCCGAGAACGCGCAACTCGCCGGCTTCGACGGCGTGGAGTTGCACGGTGCCAACGGCTATTTGCTGGATCAGTTTCTGCAGGACACGACGAATTTGCGCAGCGATGACTATGGCGGCTCGATCGAAAACCGCGCGCGACTGCTGCTGGAAGCAACCGACGCAGCCGTTTCCGTATGGGGTGCCGGACGGGTGGGCGTGCATCTGGCGCCGCGCGGCGATGCGCATTCCATGGGCGATTCGGATCTGCCGGGAACCTTCGAATATGTCGCGCGCCGGCTCGGTGAGCGCAAGATCGCGTTCATCTGCGCGCGGGAATACATCGGCCCCGGCCGTGTCGGCCCGAAGCTCAAAGCGGCATTCGGCGGCGTCTACATCGCGAATGAGAAGTTCACCTACGAGAGCGCCGAGCAGGCGGTACGAGCCGGCGAAGCCGACGCCGTGGCGTTCGGCAAGCTCTTCATCGCGAATCCCGATCTTCCGCAGCGATTCGCTTTGGGGGCACCGCTCAATGAACCACAGGTGCCGGAGTTCTATGCCGGCGGTGCGGCCGGGTACACGGACTATCCCAACCTGTCGCAGAGCCGCCGCAGCGCCGATCCGAACGGCAACCAGACGCGCGTGAATGCGCGCGCTTCTTCGAAAGCTTAGAACGCCGCCGCTTGCCCCGCTGGTCTTATTTCAAATTAGTGTCAAACTTTTTGGAACCACGTTAGTCTCACCCCTGGGACTCGGCGTGGCAAAGGGAGACCACGGATGGCTTCACGTTTCTTCACAATCGGTGCACTGGTTGCGGTCACCGCATTCGCCGCCGCCTCGGACGTATCAACCTTGCGACATACGCATCTGCGGCCGAGCATGGCGCCGGGCAACTCGCCCCTGCGCGTGTTCGGCATCCGCGGCGCGCAGCGGCGCGGCAATGCAACGGCCGCCAAATTCGACGGAGCGCTCGCGGACCTGACCCGGCACGCG
>DATNNI010000157.1:0-2498 GCA_035601915.1 Xanthobacteraceae bacterium | reverse complement strand
CGGCTACAAGCGTGCCGACAATGTCGGCACCTACAATTCCCGTTTCTATCAGGGCCGTGCGGTCACAGGCACGATTGCTGGCATGATGTCGAAGACGGGGACGATCGGCTTCGTCGGCTCATTCAAGATCCCGGAAGTGGTGATGGGCGTGAACGCATTCACCCTCTCGGCCCAGGCCATCAATCCGAAGATCACCACCAAGCTTGTGATGATCGACACCTGGTTCGATCCCGCGAAAGAGGCCGCCGCGGCGGAGACGCTGGCCAATCTCGGCTGCGACGTCATCGCCCAGCACGTCGATAGTCCGGCGGTGCTGCAGGTCTGCGAGAAGCGCAAGATCTATGGGTTTGGCTACGGCGCCGACATGTCGCGCTTCGCGCCAAAAGCGCATCTCACGGCGAGCCTCGACCTCTGGGGTCCCTATTACATCGAACGCGCCAAAGCGATGCTCGACGGCTCATGGAAGTCGGACGACGTCTGGTGGGGTTTGAAGGAAGGACTCTTGGACATAGCGCCCTACAGTAAGGCCGTGCCGGAAAACGTGCGCGCCGCCACCGAAAAAATCATCGCCGGCACCAAGGCTGGAACCTACGAGATCTTCACCGGCCCGATCTCGGATCAGAGCGGCAAGGAGCGCGTCGCCAAGGGCCAGCGTATGGAGGACAAAGACCTTCTGGTGATGGACTGGTACGTCAACGGCGTGCAGAGCTGAGCGGCTTCATCGCAAACCGAAGGGCGTCCTCGCGGACGCCCTTTTCAGATTTCAGAGGAGAGGCCCGCGAGCTGCGCGGAACTCTGCGCCCCTGCTACTCAAATAGCGGCGCTTCGTCCCGCTGCCGTCCGCCAACCGTGGCCATATAGCTGGCCGAGAAAGCCCCGACCAGGAGCGAGATGAACGCCCAAAGAGCGACGCCGACTCCTGTCTTGCGAGCGGCGTCCGCGGCCGCCTTGGCCTTGTCCGCGGCCTGCTGCTTGGCTTTCTGCGCCTGGTCGAAGACATCGGCCACGCGCTTCTCGGCGTCCGGCTGGCTCATTCCCGTCCGGCTCGCAACGAGCTGAGCGAGATAGGTCTTGTCTCCGGCGGGAAGATCGCCGTTGTACAGAGCGCGCGCCATGATCCGGCCGCCTTCCGCAGTCGCTGCGGCCTGATCGCCCTGAGCCGGGTGGTCGCTGCGCCAAAGCATATCGGAGAAATAGCCCGTCGGATCGCCCATTGTCGAAGCCGCCTGGCCGGCCGCCTGCCCGGTGGCCGAGCCGACGGCTTCCGTCGCTGCGCCCGCGAGATGTGCGGCTCCGCTCACCGCCGAACTTGCGGCCGAAGCAAGCAGCGCGGCGGCGATGACCGCGCCAACCGCCCAAACGAGGAGCCCATGCGCCGTGTCGCGAAAGAAGACCTCATCGGTATGCACGCCCGCCCAACCGGTCCGCAGCCGCCCCGCGATATAGCCCCCAACGCCGGACGCGAAGAGCTGGACGGCAATGAACCACGCGGCTGCCAGCACAGTGAATGTGGTCACCGAGGGATTGTTGCTCGACCATGGGGAAACCGAAACCAAGCCAATGCCGGCCCCCAGCGCCACCAACGCCAAGGAAAACGCCGCGGCGACGAACGCGCCCGCGAAAACGGCCGCCCATGATACGCCGGAGACCGTGTCGATCGCCGTATCGACAGCCGTCACTGTCGACAAGGGCGCACGCGCCGTGACTGTCGCCTGTGTCATTTTCAATCTCCGCGTTCACGAGACGAAATCACGCGGACAACGCCGCGGTCACGTTCGTGCTGAAGGTGGACTACCGAGTTGGTGAGCGGTCGTGCGGATGAGGACTTCTTAGTGGTAGAGAAGCGCGATCAGAATGATGATCGGGATCGGCACGCCGAGGAGCCAAAGCAAAATTCCGCGGCCCAAATGACCCTCCTGAATGCTGCGTTCACGCGAATCGTGAGCCGACGGTCAACATTGAGGCGCCTCAATTTGTTCCAACTGAAAACAGCACATTCCACTGTCGCGTATTAGCTCACGCGGTCAGCGGGCGACCGGTTGGAGATGAGCGCGCCCCTTGATTGCTTGGCCCAGCCTGCCGCGGGCTTGAAACGCCGGCTCACTTCTGTCGCGGCTTATAAGCCCGAAGTTGCAACCGCGGCGCGCTTGTGACGATGATGTCGTTCGGCCGGTCGCATTTTTTGCTTTACCACTTTGAGTTTTACTTCCTACTTTCATATATTTACACCAATATATTAATAAGTTAGATACACACGCCGCTCGCCCTGGGCTGCGATTCGAGTTGCAAAAAAAACGAACCTAAGCCTTTGAAATCGCTTCGTCGCGCGCAGAATCGGCCACCCGCGCCGAGATTGGGGGAACCCCCGGAGGGGTCGGCAGACGCTTGCACTTTTTAAAGACCGCGCGCCCGGACCGCTCTGAAAACCTCCCGCTAACCCGCTGTCATCCAACAGTTTTAGGAAGATCCTATTTTGCAGCGAGATCATTGACAGACGA
>DATNNI010000156.1:0-2119 GCA_035601915.1 Xanthobacteraceae bacterium | reverse complement strand
GTTGTTCGCGCTGCGCGATCCGCTCGGACTCGGCGGCCAACTTACGCTCCTCGCCGAACGTCTCTACAGCAAGTTTCAGGCACAGCGCGCATCATGATCAAGATCGACGCGCTGACGGTCCAGTTCGGCGGCATCAAGCCGTTGGACGCGCTCGAGGCGCAATTCAGCGCGGCGATTTGCGGCCTGATCGGGCCGAATGGCGCAGGCAAGACGACGCTGCTCAACGTGCTGTCGGGTTTCGTCAAGCCACTCGAAGGATCCATCCTGCTCAACGACGCGGCGCTGCTCGGACTTTCGCCCCAGCGCCGCGTCAGTTTGGGACTGCGCCGTACATTTCAGCAGGAGCTTGTGGTCGACGAATTGACGGCGATGGAGAATATTGAAGCCATTGCCGACCACGTCTCGGCCGATCACGCGAGCGCGCGGCGCGAGGTCGCCGCGGCCCTCGATTTCGTCGGTTTGAGCGCGAGGCGCTCCGTGCTCGGACGTCAGCTTAATTTGTTCGACCGCCGCATGGTCGAGATCGGCAAGACCTTGATCGGCCGGCCGAAGGTCATTCTCATGGACGAGCCGGGAGCGGGCCTCAACGAGGTCGAAACGGAGCAGCTGCGCCGGCTGTTGATCCAAATTCCCTCGGTCTTCGACACCCAGCTCGTGCTTATCGACCACGACGCCGATCTCATCGCCTCGGTCTGCGTCGAGACATTAGTGCTCGACTTCGGTAAGCGCCTGGCCATGGGGCCGACGCGCGCGGTGCTTGACGATCCGGTCGTGCGTCGCGCTTACCTGGGACGCGAATAAGCGATGACCGAATCCGCGCTGACGGTGAGCAACCTCTTCGTGGCGCGCGGCGGCCGGCCCGTGTTGCGCGATGTTTCGATCAACGTCGCGCCCGGCGAGATCACGGCGCTGCTCGGCGCCAACGGCGCCGGTAAATCCACCCTCGTTCTCACCATGGCCGGCGTTCTGCCGGCGTTGCGCGGGCACGTGTCCTGCGACGGCACGGAGCTTTTGGGACAATCGCCGGACTCCGTGCGCCGGCAGGGCGTCGCCTTGGTGCTTGAGGGCCATCCGGTTCTGATCGGGCTGTCGGTGCGCGACAATCTCGCCGCCGCCGCGTTGATGCATACGCGCCGCGACGCCGATCAGGAAATCGAAGCGGCGCTCGATATCTTCCCGGAATTGCGCACCCGGCTTTCGACCGCCGCGCAGAACCTGTCGGGCGGCCAGAAACAGATGGTGGTGATCGCACAGGCAATGATCTCGCGGCCGCGCTATCTCCTGATCGATGAGCTGTCCTTTGGACTGGCGCCGTCGGTGGTAAGCCGGCTCGCCGAAACCATTCAAGCCATCGCCGCCCGCGGTGTCGGCATTTTGCTGATCGAGCAGTTCACGACATTGGCGCTCTCTCTGACTAAACGCGCTTACGTCATGGAGCGCGGGACCGTCGCCTTTGCCGGCAGTTCCGAGGAATTGCGCGAGCATCCGGAAATCTTACACGGTGCGTATCTGGCCTCGGGCCAGGCCGCGCGGGCGCCGCCGGTTGCGCCGCCGGCCTAGACCGGCGCAGCGCGCAGTCGCGGGATCACCGCCTCGCCGAATTTGCGGTAAATGTCCATCGTCTGCGCCGGCGAAATCAGCCGGTCGAACAGGCCGGCAAAATGTCCGGCGCCGGCGCTGCGGCATTGCGCTGCGATCTCTTCGGCGATGGCGGAGGGCTCACCGCCGATGAATTCTTCGTCGCCGATGGTGAAACTGTGTGACAACGGGGTGTCGAGCGCCGGACGGTCGGGGAGGTTGAGCCGCGGATCGAATTTAAGGAAGTCGCGATACGCCACCCGGCGCTTGGCGAGCGCTTCCGCATCATCGTCCATCACCAGCTGACGGCGGAGGCAGAGATCGTCCGGCCCCGCTTTACGCCCGGCCTTGGCCGCTTCGTCGCGATAGGCATCGAAGATTTCGATCACCTTGTCCTGCGGATGAAAGCCGGTCGAGATTTTGGCGCCGCGCCGGGCCGCCTTGCGCGCCGAAGAAACGCTGACGACCGTCACCCATTTCGGCGGGTGCGGCTGTTGGATAGTCCGCGGCGTTAGCCGCAGATTGTCGAAATTCCAGAATT
>DATNNI010000155.1:0-3949 GCA_035601915.1 Xanthobacteraceae bacterium | reverse complement strand
TCGATACCGTGCGCAAGGCCCGCTCGGCCGTGAAAATCCCCGAACAATATGTCGACCTGCAAGCGCCCCTGGACGTCACGCCTGTGGCGGTAGAGGCGGCGTTCACAAAGGCCAATCCCGGCCTGAGCGTCGAAGGCATGGCCATCGAATGCGATCATAGGCGCCTGACCGAAGTGAGGATATGCCTGTCCAAGGAGTTGCAATTTCGCGACTGCCCGGAAATCGCGCGGCGTAGCTGCAAACGCGATCAAGTGGTGATGCCGCCTGTGCGCAATTCGGCAAATTGAATTCGGCTTGAGTTTGACAGTGCGCGAGGCGTGCCAACTCGGGCGGACTCCCGCGCACAAAGTTTTGGAAGCGAAAAAAGCGGCCGATGAATTACCGCCACGCGTTTCACGCCGGTAATTTCGCCGACGTTCACAAGCACGCCGTCCTGGCCTGGATACTTACTTATCTGCGCGCAAAGCCGGCGCCTTTCCGCGTCATTGATACTCATGCAGGCGCGGGCCGGTACGATCTTTTTTCCCGTGACGCGTCGCGCGGCGGCGAGTGGCACGACGGCATCGAGCGCGTCTGGAAACCGCGCGCGCCGAATAAGGCGCTGGACGATTTCCTGGCGCCCTATCTTGGGGCTGTTGCCGAACTCAATCGAGGCGGCGAACTGCGAAACTATCCAGGCTCGCCGCTGATCTGCGCCGCTTTACTGCGGCCGCAAGACCGCCTGATCGCGTGCGAACTTGAGCCGCGTTCCGCGGCCTTGCTCTCCGCGGCTCTTCGCGGCGAGCACCGCGCCAAGGTCATTGGTATTGATGGCTGGACCGCGCTCGGCGCCTATGTGCCCCCGAAGGAAAAGCGCGGGCTCGTCCTCCTCGATCCACCCTATGAGGAGACGAATGAATTCCTTCGTGTCTCAGACAGGCTTGCGGCGGCCTATCGGAAGTGGCCCAGCGGGATTTATTTGGTCTGGTATCCGATCAAGGATCGCAAGCAACCCGACGCGCTGGCCCGCGAGATACGCCGGTTTGCCGGCGCGAAAATGCTCCGGAGTGAACTGCTTCTGCCAGAGGCCCGCCGGCCGGGCGGACTGCTCGGCTCCGGATTGATTTTGATCAATCCGCCGTTCACGCTCGGTCGGCAACTGCACGTTGTCATGCCGGCGCTCGAAGAGTTGCTATCGCCACGACAGCCGGGACGGATTTGATGGCGAAAACAGCTCGCGTAGAGAGCGACAAAACGCGGTAAACGGCAATTTGCGGGTAGTTGCCCACTTTTCCACACGTTAAAATTGGTCTAATTTTCCACCGCTGGCTTAGACGTTCCGCCTCCTCTGGGGGGCCGGCGGAGTGACTGAGGCCGTCTTGGGCTGCAGCCTTACCCGTGTGGATGTCCGGCCAAGCCTTCGTGCCGTGGGGGCCGGGGGCGAAGCAACCACGGGGGAAGGAGTTGCTCGATGGCAATGACCGGTACGGTCAAATTTTTCAATGGCGAGCGTGGCTACGGCTTCATTAAACCGGATGACGGCGGCCGAGATGTGTTCGTTCACATCACTGCCGTGGAGCGCGCCGGACTGAAAGCGTTGCTTGAGGGTCAGCGCATCAGCTTTGAGGTCGAGCCCGACAAGAAGGGGAAGGGCCCTAAAGCCGTCAACCTCGTTATCACCGGCTAACGATCTCAGCGCGAATGACAGAGCGAACGCGGGGGCCGTTCGCTCGCTGTCCTTGGCCCGCCGTAAAAGAGACCCCGGCGCGGGAACGGCAGCTTTGCGCCGAGAGCGCGAGCATTATTCCCGTTGCGGAGTTGTTCGCCTGCTGATTTTGTCCTTCAATCCTTCTCGCCCCAATCACTCTAAAATGGTCACGCCATGATGATCCTGCGTTCTGCAGTTCCCTCGCCGTTTGGGCGCAAGGTCCAAATCGCGCTCTCGTTGCTCGGCATGGACGATGTGAAGTTCGAACCGGCCGACACCATGGATCCGCGTGATAGCGTGCGCGCGCAGAATCCGCTTGGCAAAATACCCGTGCTCGTCCTTGAAGACGGCACGAACTTTTACGACTCGCGCGTGATCCTCGAATATCTCGATCATCGCGCCGGCGGCGGCAAAATAATTCCGCGGGAGCCAGATCAGCGTTTTGCCGTTTTGCGGCTGCAAGCGCTGTGCGACGGCATTCTCGATGCGTCGATCCTCGGAGTTTACGAAGGCCGTTGGCGTGCTCCGGAAAAACACGAACCCAAATGGATAGAGCACCAAGCCGGCAAGGTGGAACGCGCGCTGAGTGTGCTGGAGAGTGCGCCGCCTGCTCTCGCGCCAAGCCCGCAGTTGCCGCATGTCGGCCAGATCACGCTTGCCTGCGCGCTTGGCTATCGCGATTTCCGCTTTGGGGGCACCTGGCGCGGCCAGCATCCGCGCCTTGTCGCTTGGCTCGAAAGCTTCGCCGCGAGGGTGCCGGCATTCGCGGCAACGGCGCCGAAAGCCTAGAGCATGATTCCGAAAAGTGGACACCGGTTTTCGGAAAAGATCATGCTCCATCAACAAGCTAGAGCGGGATGACGATTCGAAGAGAAGTCATCGTGCTCTGGACGCGCGTAACGTCTGAGCTCGCGGCGACAAAAAACCCCGGGCGGTGAGGCCCGGGGTTTGTTCTCTTCCGGCGAAACGAAACGATCAGAAGCGGTAATTAAATCCGCCGCGGATCAGGTTTGTCGAGAACGCGACGTTGTCGACTCCCGCGCCGCAGCCGAGGCCGCAATTGAATTTGCCGAGGTCGACATAAAGATATTCCGCCTTGATGGTCCACTGCGGGGCGACGGCGAATTCGAGGCCTGCGCCGGCGGTCCAGCCGGCATTGGTCGTAGTTGCGCCAGCAAGGCCCGGAGTTGAGGCTTTGATGTCGCCGAAAGCGCCGCCGGCTGTGACGTAAGGCATGAACCGTCCGGCTGCGTAGCCGAGCCGTCCGCGCACGGTCGAAAGCCAGGAATCACTCGTCTTACACCCGGCCGGACAGCCGCCGGTGGTGGAACCGCTCAAGCCCGCCCAATCGATATCGCCTTCGACGCCCAGCACCGCAGCGCCGATCTGATAATTGTAGCCGAGCGTGCCGCCGGCGACCCCGCCGCTCGGATTGAACGAGTTGGTCGTATCCCACTTTGAATAACCGAAACCGCCGCCGCCATTGCCGCCGATATAGAAGCCAGTCCAGTTGTAGACGGGCTGCAAGTAGGCCGGTGCCTTGTAATAAGGGGCAGGGGGCAGGTCGGCCGACCAGGCCGCACCCGAAAACGCGAGCAAAGCAAGCGCCGCGCAAGCCAAACGTTTCATCTTATTGACCTCCATTTTATGTAGGTGGTCAATAGTATTCCCAGTTGCTCAGCGTCTAGTGCGTCAAGGACACAGGTCTCAAGTCTTTGTCGACAATATTATGGCGAGATTAATCTCGGCGTCGCCACACTTGTACCTAATTATGTTTTAATTCCGCTGAAAACATGGTTAAATAACTGTAAAATCGCACGTAATAACTGTAATTTGGAGCTCAAGCCCGACATCGACTCGTTGCGATCTTGCGTTCGCCTCACGCTTCTCCGAGTTCCCGCACTGGCCGTCGTTCGCCGCCGATCCTACGTTCCGGGCATGGCCGGCCCTTATGGGCGCAGGCTTTGGGTGGGGATTTCGCCAAAGGCATGACCGTTCCGAAAAAAGATCCCGATCGCGATATCGAAAGCGCGGACGACGACGAAGACGAGCCGTCGCTCCCGCAACCCGAAGACGACGAGTCGGTCGCTACAGATCTGGGCGGCGAAGGGGGATCGCTAGCGGCGGGCCGTGCCGCGGTACTGCATTACGCCAAGCTCGCTCCGGCCCAGCCCGGCGTCTACCGGATGATCGACGCCCGCGGCGACGTTCTCTATGTCGGCAAAGCCAACAATGTCAGGAACCGGGTGCGCGCCTACGCGC
>DATNNI010000154.1:0-3027 GCA_035601915.1 Xanthobacteraceae bacterium | reverse complement strand
GGCGGTGCGTGGTGCTACCGCCGGCGCGTCACGCCGACTGGCGCAGCAGCGGTGCGGGTTCCGCGATCGGCTGCGGCGGCCGTTGATATTCTTTGGTCGAATAGAACGACGCGTTCTGGTCGCCGCGCAAGGCCTCGCGGGTAAATTGGATCAGGTGATAAGCCATGAAGCCCATGGCCAGCACGGCGTCGATGCGGCCGCGGCGGAGCGCGTGGAACGCCGCCCGCCAGAATACCCGCCGGTAATCCGACTTGATGCCGAGCTCGACCACCACGTTATAGATCAGAACGGCGGCGCGGCGCAGATTGGCCTTCGTCAATTGGCCCTTGGCCGGTGGTTTGATCCGCTTCGCATAGGTCGCGTCGACTTGATAGACGAACCGCTTGAACAGGTTTTCCGGCTCATAGGCGTGGCTGATGGCGCGGCGCCACGTCGCCACCACTTCGTCATAGGGCCGCAAGAACACCACGTTGCTTTCCCGCGACGGGTCTTCATTGAGGCGGCCGGAGCGCGTGAGCCGGTCCCACAGCGGCGTCTTCGGCAGCGCCTGCAACAGATTGATGGTCAGCGTCGGGATGTTGGACAGATCGATGAAATCCTTGAGCCGCTGTTCGGTATCGTCGCTGTCGGTGTCGAGTCCGAGGATGATGCCGGAGATCACCTCGAGACCGTATTCGTTCAGTGTCTTGATCGCCTCCATCATCGGCAGCGAATTGTTCTGGTCCTTGCGCATCGCCGAAAGCGCGTCGGCTTCCGGCGTCTCGATGCCGACGAAGATGCCGACGAAGGCGGCTTCGCGCATCAGCGCCAGAATTTCCGACTGCTTGGCGATATTGAGCGTCGCCTCGCAGGCGAACTGCATGGGATAGCCGCGCTGCTTCTGCCACTCGACGACATGCGGCAGCATTTCGCGCGCCGCCTTGCGGTTGCCGATGAAATTGTCGTCGACGAAATACACCTGCGACGGATGATCGGTCTGCGAGGTAATGACGTCGAGCTCGGCGGTGATTTGTTCCGGCGTTTTGTAGCGCGGCTGCCGGCCGTAGAGGTTGGGAATGTCGCAGAACTCGCAGAGATAAGGACAGCCCGAGGAGAATTGCAGCGTGCACATCAAATAGCGCGACAGCGGCACCAGGTGGTAGGCCGGGATCGGAAACTCGTTCAGGCCGAGACGCTCTTTGGTCTGGAAGCGGACTTGCGCTTGCGGCGGCGCGCAGGTCGCGTCGAGTTGCCTCACCAGGGCGTTGGTCGAGTCGCCAAGCTCGCCGACATGCAGGTAGTCGTAATCCGGATACATTTCCGGCACGCTGGACACCGACGGCCCGCCGAGCGCGGTGACTTTGCCGGCCGCCTTGGCGCGCCGCGCGATGTCGTGAATCTGCGCCGCCTGGATGTGCATGCCGCTGACGAACACCGCGTCGGCCCAGGCGAAATCCTCGCCGGTGGCGCGCGCGATATTCTCGTCGATAAAGCGGACCGGCCAATGTTCCGGCATGTAGGCGGCGATTAGAAGGAGCCCCTGCGGCGGCATGAATGCCTGCACATTGTGCATCAGCCGGTAAGCATGGGCGAAGGTGCCGAACGCCGGCGTATAGGCCGGGAACACACACAAAATCCGGCGCGTATTGGAGACAGGCTGCGAAAAGCGCAAACGACCTCTCAATCCACACCGCCGCGGTGTTTTTAAACCTGGGGCCGAGGCGGCGGCGTTCGATTTCCCGTAAACTCTAACACAGTCTGCGCGCCGGAATACGTTGCTAAGTGGCCGCGGCTGACTATATTCCCTCACAACCGCGGGCCCCTTTGGGCCCGCAATAATTTAACCACCACAATTTAGCACGGCTCCGATGAATCTGCGCAATATCGCTATCATTGCTCACGTCGACCACGGCAAAACCACGCTGGTCGACCGCCTGTTGCAGCAATCGGGGGCATTCCGCGAGAACCAGCGTGTCGCCGAGCGGGCGATGGATTCGAACGATCTCGAGCGCGAGCGCGGCATCACCATCCTGTCCAAAGTGACCTCGATTCCTTGGCAGGACGGCCGCATCAATATCGTCGACACGCCGGGCCACGCCGATTTCGGCGGCGAGGTCGAGCGCATCCTCAACATGGTCGACGGCGTGCTGGTCCTGGTCGATGCCGCCGAAGGCCCGCTGCCGCAGACCAAGTTCGTCGTCACCAAGGCGCTGAAAGTGGGCTTAAAGCCGATTGTCATTATCAACAAGGTCGACCGGCCGGACGCCCGCGCGCGGGAAGTCGCCAACGAGGTATTCGACTTGTTCGCGGCGCTCGACGCCAGCGAAGAGCAGCTCGATTTCCCGCTCCTCTACGGCTCGGCCAAGCAAGGCTGGATGGCATCGGACCCGGGCGGCCCGAAAGACCAGGGCATGGCGCCGCTGTTCGATCTCGTCCTGCGCCACGTCGCGCCGCCGGTGGTCGAGGACGGACCGTTCCGCATGATCGGAACCATCCTGGAAGCCAACCCCTATCTCGGCCGCCTGGTCACCGGGCGGATCTTTTCCGGGTCGGTGAAGCCGAACCAGCCGGTCAAAGTGCTCGATCGCGACGGCACGCTGATCGAGGCCGGGCGGGTGACCAAGGTGCTCGCGTTCCGCGGCCTCGAACGCACCCCGATCGACGAGGGCTTTGCCGGCGACATCGTCTCCATTGCCGGACTGCCGGAGGCGACCGTCTCGCACACGCTCGCCGCGCCCGAAGTGAGCGAGCCGCTGCCGGCGCAGCCGATCGATCCGCCGACGCTTGCCATGACGTTTCGCATCAATGATTCGCCGCTTGCCGGCACCGAGGGCGACAAGGTGCAGAGCCGGGTTATTCGCGATCGGCTCCTTCGCGAAGCCGAAGGCAACGTGGCGTTGCGGATTTCGGAGTCGACCGAAAAGGATTCAATGGAAGTCGCCGGCCGCGGCGAGTTGCAGCTTGGCATTTTGATCGAGACCATGCGCCGCGAAGGTTTTGAGCTCGGCGTGTCGCGCCCGAAGGTGCTGACCCAGCGCGGCGAGGACG
>DATNNI010000153.1:0-2366 GCA_035601915.1 Xanthobacteraceae bacterium | reverse complement strand
GACGGTGTCGGCGAGGTTGCGGTCGCCGATGCGGAAGATTTCGACCGCGATGGCGCGCGTGTTGGTGGAGATGACCGGAATGCCGCGCTGGCCGGTTCGCGGCAGAACGTAAGCCGTGCTGGAAAAATGCGCCGCCGGCTTGCGGTCGCGCACATAGATGGAGAAATCCGCCGATTTCGACAACGTTTCGTGCACTGTCGAGGGCAAGCCGGCACGGAGCGTGACGCTATAGCTCTCGCCGTGTTGCAATCCCTCGACGCAAAGCTGTTTTTCGGCGGCAGACAGCGCCGGCTTGTCGGTGCCGGCGAGCACAACGAACGGCGAGAAGTCGGTCCGACGGGGCAGATCTTCGGAGAACTGGAAACAGGCGCGGGGCGAAGCGGTATCGGAGTCGACGCTGTAGTCGAGAACGCGGAAGCCGTGCTCGTCGCGCATTTTCTCATAGCGGCCGCGCACATCGGCGACTTCGTGCATTTCGAGCGATAGCCGAAGTGCATCGAGCGCCGCCCGCCACTGTTCGCGTTGGCCCATCACATTACCAAGCAAGGCCAAGCTGTCGGCTTCCTCGCCGCGGTTTGTGGTGCGCTGATAGGCGATGTAAGCCGCGGTCGATGCGCGTTCGAGCAGAAGGTTCTTCTCGTTATCGTCGGCCGGGCGGATTTGCATGACCGTCCGCGCCAAGCGGAGCCAGGTGGCGCCGTCGCTCGGTGCAGAAGCGACGATTTGGCCAAGCAGCGCCATGCCGCCGCGGAAATCGTTTTTCGTAAACGCCGCATCGGCGTCGCGGCGGATTTGGGCGAGCGGCTTGGCCGGCGTGCCGGCGTCCTGCTTGATCTGCGCCTCCAGCGTGACCGCGCTGTCGGCAAGCCTCTGGTCTTGGAAGGGCTTTTCGGCGGCGCCTGCGGCAAGCGGCGCAAAAGCCAAAAGCGCCACCGCAAAGCCGCCGCGAATGAACGATAGCATCGTTGATCTCCTCCCGAGGGTGCGCAATTTCACCCATAGTGCGGCGGATTTTAAGTTCCTAAAAGGTAGCGGCATGCTTGCGTAGGAACTTCAAATCTTAAAGCCGCACTAGCTTTATATCTTACTCGTGTCCCTTATGATTCCGAAGTTCGCACGATAGCGAGCCGCGACCCCTTGCGAACTTCGGAATTGGGACACGAGTCCGATTTGGCGCAATGATCGTGTCGAGGTCGTGACCGATCCCTTGGCCCCACCGGACAGTGGCCATTCTTTATTGGTTTTATTCTATTATAAGCGCTACGTGGCCCCGTAGCTCAGGGGATAGAGCAACAGCCTTCTAAGCTGAAGGTCGGAGGTTCGAATCCTCCCGGGGTCGCCAATAAATATAGCAAGTATTTGCGGGAGGTTGAGCGACATCGGCAGAAGGATATTCGGCAACGGCAGGTGCGACCGTTCGGGCCGTGAATGACTTTTCGGTTCGGTCTGGGTCGTGCCGGTACGAAGGTTTAGCACGCCCCACGATCCGTCGGCCTGCTCACCCTGTTCGGCGATTATTGCATCCACGAAGTGCGCGAGGGCGAGAAATCCTGCGCTAAAGCGCCGTAGACATTCAGCGTGCACAGTCCGCGCAACACGGGTGTCGCCTCGATCATAGGCTCGAGCGGCCTTGCGACTCGATAAATCCGCGGCGGGGTAAAATTGGGAAAGATATTGAAGCGGCGATGAATGCGGACAACGTATCCCGCTTCGGCAAACATCTGCTTTAGCATCCCGTGGGTAAAGCTATCTTCGCCGGCGGCGATATAAGCCGGAGTAAGCTCCAGCAGCTTGCGAATAAGGTGCGCACCATTCGGCTCAAGCACCACTATTCGCGGTGCGACGCGGCGAAGCTGCTTCAACAAATCCGCCGTCCGCGCCTTCACGTGATGCAAGATGCCAACCAAAAACGCACCGTCGAATTGGCCGAGATCTGGTAGCCCGTCGCACGCGAGATCGGCTACATGAAACGAAACACTCGCCGATTTCGTCCTAGCTACGGCACGGCTGATCGCCGTACGTGAAAAGTCGGTGCCGACGACTTCGCGATAGTACTCGGCAAGAAAATCGTTGCCGAACTCTCCATCGCCGCACCCCAAATCCAAGACACGGCCGTCACGCGGGATGCCGGCCTGGTTGGCTAGCTGAAGCGTCACATCGAATAATCGCGTGCGAATGGCCGCGCCGGCCAGGTTTTCCGCGTGATAGGCGGTTCGTTCCTTGGCTTCCGGCCTGTTCCCAAAAGGAACGCTGCTCGGCCATGAGTTAAAGCTTTCGCGCGGCGGGTCGTGGCGTGATGGTGACGTTCGCCGCGACGAGAAATTGCTTAACGCGTGATTCGCTTCAAGAAAGAAGTTGGACAGTGG
>DATNNI010000152.1:0-6382 GCA_035601915.1 Xanthobacteraceae bacterium | reverse complement strand
CCCTCGCCGGCGATGATTTCGGTCCCTGGCCCGATGACGATGTCGACACCGGGCTGCACGTCGGGATTGCCGGCCTTGCCGATCGCCGCGATGCGGCCGTCCCTGAGGCCGATATCGGCCTTGACGATGCCCCAATGGTCGAGGATCAGCGCGTTGGTGATGACGGTGTCGACGGCGCCTTGCTTGTTGGTGACCTGGCTTTGCCCCATGCCGTCGCGGATGACTTTGCCGCCGCCGAACTTCACCTCTTCGCCGTAGATGGTGAAATCTTTCTCGACCTCGATGATGAGATCGGTATCGGCAAGCCGCACGCGGTCGCCCGTCGTCGGGCCGAACATGTCGGCGTAAACCGAACGCGAAATTTTGGCGGCCATACGTGAGTCTCCTGTCAGGCGGCGAGCAGAGTTTTAAAAGCGTCGGTGATTTTCGGAAACGCGATCTCTCGGCCCTTGTCGCGCCGCTTGCCAATGCCTTGCTGCGAGAAGTCGCGGAAGCCGTACGGGTCGCTCAAGGAATCTTTCTCTCCGAGCGAAATTTCGACCGGGTCGACGATCTTGTAGTCTTTGAGGAGGTTTTGCAGGTTGGTCGGCAGCTCCGGAATATTGTCTTTGATTGCCCTGATCAGCTTGTTGAACTGCCTGGCGACGCTGGCGTCTTGGCGCAGGCGATTGCCGAAGCGAAGCTGATCGACGCGCTCGTTGACCTCGGTATAGCTTTGCGGCGGCCTCGACTCCAAGGGGAAGAGGTTCATGATGACGAGGAGCTTGCCGACACTCGGGTGGGGGTCGAATGCGTCGATGGCGGCGCCGAGCGGCGTGTTGTCGATGAGGCCGCCATCCCAATAAAGGTGAGCATCCGCACCTTCGCCGATTTGCGTTGCCGGAAACTGCGGCGCCAGACTGCCGCTGGCAAGCACGTGTTTTGGCTCGATTGTTGTCGGCTTAATTTCACCGACCTTCTGGTTGGCAAACCAGATGAGTCCTCCCCTTGTCACGTCGGCGGCAGTAACGACAAACGCGCTCTTGCTGGCGTTGAGCGCCGCAAAATCCACGTGGTTCGGCAATGTCGTCAATAATTCACGCGTGTCATACAGATAGGTGAAATTCCAGCCCGGTGCGAACCGGTAAAAGTGCGGCACTTCAAAAAGCGCGAGGTTGGACGTGAGCGCCGAAGGCACGAAAAAAGGCGCCTTGATCATGAAATCGTTCCACAAGCCACTGAGGCGCACTCGCGCGTCGCTGCGATTAGCGGACCCGACAATGCAAGCGGCATTGATGGCGCCGATGGAGACGCCGGTCACGACGCGCAAGTCGATTTTTCTCCCGGCCTTCTCAATTTCGTCCATCACGTCGAACAGCGCTTCGATAGCGCCCCATTCGTAAGCGCCAAGCGCGCCGCCGCCCTGCAAAACAAGTCCGACTTCGGTCGTCGCGCTTTTGTTCGTTGCACCGGCCATCGCTCATCCTCCGGCTTCAACAAATCCCCAACGTTATCCCCATTGGATCGCATTGGCGGGTCCGCGCACGCTTTTGCTTGCATCGGGCCGCCGCGGCGATATTCTCACTTTCAGATCCCTCGCGTTTGGTTCTGCCAGATGAGAGAGGTCGCCAAGATCGGGTCGGACCGGGGCGCCGAAGCCGCTACCAGCGTCGCGCCAAGCTGCCGATAGATTTTGGTCCCAGCCGCGGTAGCAGCGCTGAGAACGTGACGGGCGGGCTTGCGCAAGCCGGCCCGTCATGATTCTTGCCGCCGCTTTTTTTGTGCCGGCTTTTTTAGTGGCGGCTTGGCGCTCTTCTTGTCCAGCTTTCCCATGACGTCTTGGCGGAAGCCGTAAACCGTGCGCGTGCCGGCAAGCTCTACCAATTTCACCTCGCGCGTTTGTCCGGGCTCGAAGCGCACCGCCGTACCGGCGGCAATATCGAGCCGCATGCCGCGGGCTTTGCTGCGGTCGAATTTCAGCGCCGGATTGGTTTCGAAGAAATGGTAGTGCGAGCCCACTTGGATCGGCCGGTCGCCCGAATTGGCCACGGTCAAGGTGAGACTCTTGCGGCCTTTGTTGAGCTCGATGTCGCCGTCTTTGATGAAATATTCGCCTGGGATCATGGATTCATTTCCATTGTCTGTAATGGTCGCGAACGCGTCCGCCCCAAGTTTGGATGGAAAGCCGAATCTTTTCTTCCTCTTTCTTGCCAATTCGTCCCACAGGAAGCGGATTGATAAAGGCGTCCGAGACGCCGTTGTCGAAAACGCCGCCAGACACGCCTTCTTCGCGAAAGACCATTAATGGCAAGCGCAATGAAAATAGAATGCCGGCTTCAAGCTGATTCCAGGGTGTCGGGAGTTTGATGTCGGTCAGAGTCTTGGGCTCAACTGTGCCGGGCTTAATTTCCAACTGTCGGGCAATCGACTGGGAGTAGCCGAGGATCATTCCACCAGAACAATGGCGTGCGATGAGATAAACTTCCTTAAGCGGATATTCGGTAGGATATTCAGAGCGTCCCAGGGCGCGTCGTTCAAGATTTTCATGATCAAGCAAAGTAATAATCTTATCATACGATAACTGCTGATCTCTATTCAGCTTCGTTGGGGCCGAGACAAATACGGGGATCTTGGTCGGCATGGCGGCTCGTTATCTTATCGGCTCGTGTACTGTGACGAGCTTGGTGCCGTCGGGAAAAGTCGCCTCGACCTGAATTTCCGGAATCATTTCGGCGATGCCATCCATCACTTGGGCGCGGGAAACGACGTGGCCGCCGCGCTCCATCAGTTCGGCAACGCTGTTGCCGTCACGCGCGCCCTCGAGAATGAAATCGGAAATGAGCGCGACTGCTTCCGGATGGTTGAGCTTGACGCCGCGCTCAAGCCGCCGTCGCGCGACCATCGCCGCCATGGCGATCAAGAGTTTGTCTTTTTCGCGCGGAGTGAGGTTCATCGTCGAGCCCTTAGCGTCCCGATTCCGAAGTTCGTATCATTGTGCGGCACACCTAGTTTAGCCATAACCGCGGCAGCGGCATATCACCCAAGGCCGTCAATACGCCGATGAGATCGCGGCGCAGCGCCGCCCCTTCGGAGGCGACCAGACGCGCCAGCGCAAGGCCATTGAACGATGAGATGCCGACCTCGCCGGCGAAGGTGCTTTCCTTTTGCCGGACGGCGGCGATGTCGGCGTCGCTCGCCGGGAATTTCAGCACACTGGCAATGGCGCAGCCTCCGCCCGCTGCGGCGCGCTGCGCGAGATTATCGGCAATCGCACCATCGAGACGCAGGCTCTCGGCGAAAACCAGCGCGCCGTCGGCGCGGATGCGCCAGCGGTCGAAGAGGTGTCCCCGCGCGAGCGTCTCGCCCATAGCCGAGCGGCCGAATACCAGCGTCTCGGCGATAATGAGCTTCGCGCCCGCCGCCAAATCGGCCTCAATGGTGCGCCGAAGTCGCATCCGGTCGAACAGAATTGTCTCTTGCGGCAGCCAAGCCAGCGTCGCGCCCGCGCCGACCGTGAGCCTCAAGTTGACAACCGTGTCCGGCCCCAGCGAGCGATAGATTTTTTCGGCCGCCGCCGTGCTGACGGTCAGGCTGGCGCCTGCGCCGACGTCGAAAACGAGATCAAAGCGATCGCCGCCGGTCATCCCTCCCGCGGTGTTGATGATAACCGCGTCGAGCGCGTCGCCGGGGGCGACATTCGGAAACCGAACCCGCAGCGAGCCTTGTTCGCACACCCGGCGTCGCTTGTTGCCGCGCGGCTCAGCGGCGACCGAAAGCTCAATACGTCCGACCGCCCGGTTGCCGGCAAAAGTCGCACTGTCGGCCGGCAGCTTGGCAAGCACGTTCTCGCCCCGTGGCGTTATTCTAGTCCGGCGTCAGATCGCCATCGCCCGATGGAGCGCGCCTTCATCGAGCGTATCGCGGTCGCAGGAATAAACGATGGCGCCGCGCTCCATCACCGCGAAATGGTCGCCAAGTTCGCGGGCAAAGTCCAGATACTGTTCGACCAGCACAATGGCGATTTTACCGAGCGAGCGCAAATAGCTGATGGCGCGGCCTATGTCCTTGATGATGGATGGCTGAATGCCTTCGGTCGGTTCGTCGAGCAGCAATAACCGCGGCCGCATCACCAACGCGCGCCCGATCGCCAGTTGCTGCTGCTGGCCGCCGGACAGGTCCCCGCCGCGGCGGCGCAGCATTTCCTTGAGCACGGGGAATAGCTGAAACACATCGGGCGGCACGCTTCGCTCGTCGCGCTTAAGCGGGGCAAAGCCGGTTCGCAGGTTCTCCTCGACGGTCAGAAGCGGAAAAATCTCACGGCCCTGCGGCACGTAAGAGATCCCGCGCCGGGCGCGATCCGGCGGTCGCAGCCCGGTGATGTCTTGCCCCTCCCAGGTGATCGTGCCGCGGGTGACGGAATGTTGACCGGCCAGCGCGTCGAGCAAGCTGGTCTTGCCGACGCCGTTGCGGCCAAGCACGCACGTCACCTTGCCGGGTTCGGCCTTGAGCGAAACCCCGCGCAGCGTCTGTGCCGCGCCGTAATGCAGATCGATGGCGTTGACCTCAAGCATGGCCGTTATCTTCCCAAATAAACTTCGACGACGCGGGCATTGGTTGAAACTTGCTCAATGGTGCCTTCGGCCAGCACCGAGCCTTCATGCAGGCAGGTGACCTTGACACCGAGCTCACGCACAAAGGCCATGTCGTGCTCAACGACGACCACCGTGCGGTCGATATTGATGTGTTTGAGGAGGTCCGCGGTCTGTTGTGTTTCGACGTCGGTCATGCCGGCGACCGGCTCGTCGACCAGAAGAAGCTTCGGCTCCTGGGCGAGCAGCATGCCGATTTCCAGCCATTGCCGCTGGCCGTGCGAAAGGCTCCCGGCCAAACGGTCCCGCACCGCCGTCAGCCGTATGATGCCGAGCAATTCGTCGATCCGGCGGCGTTCCTCGACGCCTTCGCGCCACCACAAGGCGGCGCGGGCGCGGCGGTCGGACTTGAGCGCGAGTTCGAGGTTGTCGTTGACGGTCTGGCTCTGAAACACCGTGGGCTTCTGAAACTTGCGGCCGATGCCGAGTTCGGCGATTTCGGCCTCGTCGAGCCGCGTGAGGTCGTAAGATCCGTCGAACATGACGTCGCCGGTGTCCGGGCGTGTTTTGCCGGTCACCACGTCCATCATCGTGGTCTTGCCGGCTCCGTTCGGGCCGATGATGGCGCGCATCTCGCCGGGCTCGATCGCCAGCGAGAGATTGTTGAGCGCCTTGAAACCGTCGAACGAGACGTTGACGCCGTTCAAGTAAAGAAGTGCGGAAGTCAGCGCTTCCATATTGCGGTCCTTCGCGGGTTCTTCATTCGGCCGGCAACGGCTCGGTTACGCCGTCCTCGGCTGCGGCGGACGCCCGGTCGCGCCGCAGGCCGGTCCAGTGATAGATCGTGCCGACAATGCCGCGCGGCAGCAGCAGAGTGACGGCAATAAACAATCCGCCCAGCATGAACAGCCAGTACGGCGCCAGGAATCCCGACGTGAAGTAGGTCTTGGCGTAGTTGACCAGCACGGCGCCGACGACCGCGCCCGTCAGCGTGCCGCGGCCGCCGACCGCGACCCAAATCACCGCTTCGATCGAATTGCCCGGCGCGAACTCGCTCGGATTGATGATGCCGACCTGCGGGACGTAGAGCGCACCGGCCACGCCGGCGATGCAGGCCGACAGCGTGAATACGAACAGCTTGTAGGATTCCACGCGGTAGCCGAGAAACCGTGTCCGTGCCTCAGCGTCGCGAATGGCGATCAGCACCTTGCCGAATTTCGAAGTGACGATCGCCCGGCATAAGAGAAACGCCACAATCAGCGCTACGCATGTAATCGAGAACAGCGCGTTGCGTGTCGTTTCCGCCTGCACGTTAAAGCCGAGAATGTCCTTGAAATCGGTCAGGCCGTTATTGCCGCCGAAGCCGAAATTGTTGCGGAAGAAGCCAAGCATCAGCGCGAAGGTGAGCGCCTGCGTGATGATCGAGAGATACACGCCGGTGACGCGGCTGCGAAACGCGAACCAGCCGAAGACGAAGGCGAGCGCGCCGGGCACCAGCACCACCATCAGCAGCGCGTAGGGAAAGAACTGGAAGCCGTACCAGTAGATAGGCAGTTCCTTCCATTTCAGGAACACCATGAAATCCGGCAGTATCGGATCAGCGTAGACGCCGCGGGTCCCGATCTGACGCATGAGATACATGCCCATGGCGTAGCCGCCGAGCGCGAAAAAGGCGCCATGGCCGAGCGAGAGAATGCCGCAAAATCCCCAAATCAGGTCGATCGACAGCGCCAGCAGTGCGTAGCAGGTGTATTTGCCAAACAGCGCGACCAGATAGAGCGGGATGTGGAAGTCGGAGGAGGGCGGTAGCGCGA
>DATNNI010000151.1:0-9128 GCA_035601915.1 Xanthobacteraceae bacterium | reverse complement strand
CACCACCGAATGTGAGGGCTTGCACTTTTCCCGAGTGCGCGCCGATGAACAGACGGTCAAGCGCACGCCCGGGCGTATCAGCCGCGCCCGTGAAGAAGTGATGCTCATCAGCTTGCAGGTGAGCGGTGTCGGTTCGGTCAGCCAGGACGGCCGCGAGGCGCGGCTCGAGCCAGGCGACTTTGCCTGCTACGACTCGACCCGGCCTTACACGCTGCGCTTTGGTTCCACCTTCGAGCAGCTCGTGTTG
This sequence comes from Xanthobacteraceae bacterium, assembly GCA_035601915.1. Classification (GTDB taxonomy): domain Bacteria; phylum Pseudomonadota; class Alphaproteobacteria; order Rhizobiales; family Xanthobacteraceae; genus BOG-931. The sequence continues at coordinate 8,881 of DATNNI010000151.1, read as the reverse complement.
CATATGCCGCGCGAGGCCATGGTCAGACGCATCGGCCGCACCGAAGCCTGGACCGCACGGCGGGTCGCCGCGGCAAGCCCGGTCGGCTCACTCGTGATGCCCTTCGTGCGCCGCACGGCCTCTATCGTGTCCGAGGTGGCGCCGGCGACCGCGAGCAGGCTTTCCGAAACCTGCTTGTCACTGGTCACCGCCGCACTGGGCGATAACCTGAGCGACACATTCGAGGGTCAAAGCGCAGCCCGCACCGCGCTGACTTTCCGCGCCAAGGCGGTCATCGAAAATAACCTGCACGATCACACGCTCAACACCGAGAAGGTCGCGGCGATGCTTGGTATCTCGCCGCGTTACCTCCAGGACCTCTTTCAAGCGGAGCACACGACGGTGAGCGATTGGATCTGGGTGCGGCGGCTGGAAAAGAGCCGGCGCGACTTGGCCGATCCGCTGCGCGCCCGCGATAGCATCGCGCAAATCGCGCTCGCTTGCGGTTTCCTGGACTTCGGCCATTTCAGCCGGCGCTACAAGGAAGCGTTTGGTATGCCGCCGCGCCAATACCGCGCCGCGCTGCGCGGCCTATCCGCGCCTGCCAACGGCGACAACAGGGCATAGCGCATCATTCGCGCGGCTATCTGCTCGCGAGGACTACGTGTTCATATGGGTCTCGAGGAAGGCGCCGGCGTTGCGTATCGCGTCGCGTCCTTCGCTGAGCATAAAGCCGAACAGGTGCCAGACATGCGGCATGTTCGGCCAGATTTCGAGCCGGACCGAAACATCGGCGGCGCCGGCGCGCGCCGCGAGCCGCGTCGCATCGTCAAGCAGGATTTCGGCCGAGCCGACCTGAATGAGCAACGGCGCCAAGCCGGACAGAGCGGCGCCAAGCGGCGACAATTGACCGCCCCGTCCCTCGCCCGCGATGCTGCCGCGATACGAGCGGCCGGCATGCAGCAAGGAGTCCCTGTTCAACGCAAGGTCGCTCTTCGCCTTGGTGTTCATCGACGCGCCGGAGCATTCAAGATCGAGCCACGGCGAAATAGAGAGACCTGCGGCCGGCAATGGCAGGCCGGAATCGCGGACGGCCATCATCCCGGTCACGACAAGACCGCCGCCCGCAGAATCGCCGGCTAACACGACGGACTTCGCCGGCGCGCCACGATCGAGGAGCGACTTATAAGAGGCGACGATATCGTCGACGGCCGCCGGGAACGGATCCTCCGGCGCGAGGCGATAGTCGATCGCCAGCGCGCGCGCTTTGGTGGCGCGGCCGAGTTCGCCGACCAGCGGCCGATAGCCTTTGGCCGAGCCCGACACGTAGCCGCCGCCATGTATGTACAGCAGCACGCGATCCTGGCGCACGCCGGGCGCGTCAACCCATAGCGCTGGCACGCCGCCTGCTTGCGCGGCTTCGAACTTGAGATCGGGAGCAACCGGCACGCTCGCCAACAAGCCTTCGAACTCGGCGCGCGCCTGTGCCGGCGGCGCCCCCAGGTTAGGGCCGCCCTGGCTCATCATGCCGGTCAGCGTCGCAAGTTCTTCAGCGCTCATGATTGCTCCCTCGTCTTACGGCGCGAGTGTAACCGGCGCGCCTTCAGCGAGACAATCAATCCGATGTTGTGAAATCGATAAGGATTTATGCCGGACGGGCGAGACACCCTAGTCCCGGGCGATGATCTCGCGCTCGCCGTGATGAGACGCCGGCATGTCCGGCCACTTGGCGGCGCGACGCCGCAACAGGAAGAGCGGCCGGCGGCGGGCAATGGCACTGCGGCGGCGGCGGCGCCATGTCGGCTCTTCGACACGCAACGCGCCAATGCGCGCGAACGGCTCGCGCAAGCTGCCGTCGCGCTCGCCCACCAGAAGCGGCAGCCCGAGCACCCGCCCCCACGATTGCCAGTCGGCGACGATCTCCTCGTTTTCGCTCGCCGCGTATAGCGGCAGCGAAAGTGCTGGATCTCGATGTTCGAGGACAATTGCGATTGCCGTCGGCGGCTCGTTCGCTTTGCCGTGCAACCTGATGGAGACGCCGCGGAAGGCGGCCACCGGCAAGCTGATCGCCATGCGCATGCCGCGAACGGAGCGGCGCACCACGACGCGCCGAGAATGAAGATCGACGAAACGCACGCGGCCGTCGGCCGCGTCATCGATAGCTTCAAACCGCGCGGGCAAAGAGAAGGGGTCGAGCCGCAACGTGCGGCTCGACCCGGCAGCTAACCTGCCGGCTTCCATTTGACGCCCCGAACTTAACTCCCGCCGGGCTGTTTGCCGCCCGGTTGTCGCGAGAATGCCAGAGCGAAGTCGTAATCGGCTTAAAAAGCCTGGTTAAAAGCTCGTATCATCGCGACCAATGGCGCTCATGATTGACAAGGCCTTGCCGCGAAATCTGCAATTAACGCTTGAGCAAGCTCCATGGCTTGAAGCAAGCGGCGCGCGCTAACATCTTCGCCTTGTGTTTTAGTCTATTCCTCACTAACTCCGGCCACTCATGTCTTCATCCCTGCTCGATCAATCCGACCTCGCCGCGAATGCCGAAAGGCTCGTTGCCGCCGCGCGGCGCGCCGGCGCCGACCAAGCCGACGCACTCGCCGTCCGCGCCGTTTCCCTATCGGTCGATGTGCGCGACGGCGCCGTCGAAGAGTCGCAGCGCGCGGAAGGCGACGACCTTGGTCTTCGCGTTCTCGTCGGCAGGCGGCAAGCAGTCGTGTCCACCAACGACCTCAAAGCTGACGGCTTTGCCGCTTTGGCCGAACGCGCCGTCGCCATGGCGCGGGCCGCCCCCGAGGACCGCTTCGCCGGGCTCGCCGACGCGTCTTTGCTGGCGAAGGAATTTCCGGCCCTCGATCTGGTCGATCCCGACATGCCGGACGTTGGCGTTCTCGAAACGCTCGCCCGTGAGGCAGAAGAGGCCGGACTTGCGGTCGCCGGCGTAACCAAATCCGGGGGAGCATCGGCGTCTGCCGGCATATCCGGCTTCGTGCTTGTGACCAGCCATGGTTTCAGCGGGACCACCATCGCTTCACGGCACGGCATCGCCATGACCGCAATTGCCGGCGAGGGCACCGGCATGGAGCGCGACTACGATTTTTCCTCGACGCTGCACGCGAGCGACCTCCAGCCCGCGCAAGTCATTGGCCGCCGCGCCGGCGAGCGCGCCATCAAGCGCCTCAATCCGCGCAAAGTCGCCACGCGGCGCCTCCCGGTCGTGTTCGACTCCCGGGTTTCGGGTTCGCTGGTCGGGCACCTGACCAGCGCCATCAACGGCAGCGCGATCGCCCGCAAGACGAGCTTCCTGCGCGACAAGCTCGGCGCGCAGATTTTTCCTGCGAGCATCACCATCATCGACGACCCGCTGCGGCCGCGAGGCTTGCGCTCGCGGCCGTTCGATGCCGAGGGCATCGCCGGACAGCGCCTCGCTTTGGTGAAGGACGGCGTGCTTTCAAGCTGGCTCCTCGACAGCGCCACCGCGCGCGAGCTCGATATGAAAACCACGGGGCACGCGCAGCGCGGCGTATCGTCGACGCCCTCACCCGGACCAAGTAATCTTCACCTCGTCGCGGGCGCGAAAACTCCGGACGAACTGATCGCTGAAATTGAAGAGGGCTTGTACGTCACGGACATGATCGGCATGGGCGTCAATCTCGTCAGCGGAGATTACAGCCGCGGCGCGTCCGGCTTCTGGATCGAGAAGGGTCAATGCACCTATCCGGTCAGCGAGGTCACGATTGCCGGCCATCTTTTGGAGATGTTCAGAAGCCTTGAGCCGGCGAACGATCTTACGTTCCGTTACGGCACCAACGCTCCGAGCCTGCGTGTCGAGGGCTTGACCGTTGCCGGTCACTGACGCCGTCGATCCGGTCGCAGCCACCGCTCACTTGGCGGCATGCGTACGCGACGCGGGCCAGCTCGCGCTCTCGATGTTTCGCACTTCGGTGCGGCAGTGGAATAAAGAAGGTTCTTCGCCAGTCAGCGACGCCGACATCGCGGTCGATCGGTTGTTGCGCGAGCGGTTGACCGCGCCGTTTCCAGGCACCGGCTGGTTGTCCGAGGAAAGCGCCGACGACGCCTCGCGGCTTACGGCGCGTTACGTCTGGATTGTCGATCCGATTGACGGCACGCGCGCCTTTCTCGCCGACTTGCCGGATTGGACGGTTTCGGCGGCGCTGGTGGAAAGTGGCCGTCCGATCTCCGCTTGCCTGTTCGCTCCTGTAACGGACGAGTTCTTCCTGGCTTCCGCTAATAACGGCGCCACGTGTAACGGCGCCGCGATTTCCGTCACGCATGGTGCTTCGCTCGCGCAGGCGCGCGTCGCCGGACCGAGAAACTTTATCTCGCGACTGACTTCCGTAGCGCCTGAGCTTACGATCATGCCGCGCGTTCATTCGCTTGCCCTTCGCTTCGCCCGTGTGGCGCAGGGAACTCTCGACATTGCAATTGCCGGGCCCGACAGCCATGACTGGGACCTTGCAGCAGCCGACCTTTTGGTGCACGAAGCCGGTGGAGCGCTGACGCGTGTCGGAGGTGGCACGGTGCTCTACAACCGCCCTGAGCCGCGGCACGGAATTCTCCTCGCTGCCGGGCGTGACCGGCTCGCTGTTCTCAACGAATACCTTGGGGATGAACGCCTCGCCTCTTTGTAAATCGCGAACCCGCGCGGATTGAGTAACATGGCGGACATTGCCGAACAGCATTCGAAACAACTGCTCCATCTCGTCTTCGGCGGCGAACTCAGCAATTTGACGGGCATGGAGTTCAAAGATCTCCGCAAACTCGATATCGTCGGAATTTATCCGAACTACGCGAGCGCTTACGTGGCCTGGAAGGAAAAGGCGCAGCGCACGGTCGACAACGCCGAAATGCGGTATTTCATCGTGCATTTGCACCGGCTGCTCGATCCCGAGAACCCGACACAGCACTAACGAGGAGTGGATGAGGCGGAACTGGTGCCTTCGACCGCGCCGAGGCCGGTCAACACTCGCGGCAATACCGAAAGCCTCTGGGCGGCGGGCTCGCTTGGGCGATGGAGAGTAAAGCGTGCGCGACCGCGTCCCCCTGGTGCTGCGACTATATCGATTGGCGTCAAGCGCCGCAGCAAAGCCTTTCGCCGCCTGGCTGCTTGCGCAGCGCATTAAACGCGGCAAGGAAGATCCGGCGCGGCTTGGCGAACGCTACGGTGTGGCAAGCCTGCCTCGCCCGGCGGGGCCGTTGATTTGGCTGCACGGTGCCAGCGTCGGCGAACTGCTGGCAGTCGTTCCGCTGGTCGAACGCTTGCGGGCGATGAATTTCGCCGTTCTCGTGACGTCAGGCACCGTTACTTCCGCCGCGCTTGCCGCCCAGCGGCTGCCTCCGGGCGCTGTGCATCAGTTCATACCGCTCGATGCACCAAGGTTTGTCGCTCAATTCCTCGATCATTGGCATCCCGATCTCGCGCTTTTTGTCGAATCCGATTTATGGCCCAATCTCATTCTGACCTGCTCAGATCGCGGCATACCCATCATCCTCGTCAACGGCCGCGTATCCGAGCGCTCTTTTCAACGCTGGCGACTGGCATCCGGCGGAATTGCGGCGCTGCTTGAACGCTTCGACCTGTGCCTGACCCAATCCAACGCCGATACTCAACGCTACGCCCGTCTCGGCGCCTCCCACGTCAGCAGCATCGGGAATCTAAAGCTCGACGTGCCCCCTCCGCCGGTAGATCGCGCCATCTTGCGGCACTTGAAGGAGTCGATCGGCGCGCGGCTCGTGATCGCGGCGGCGTCTACCCATGCCGGCGAGGAAGCCGCCATCATCAGCGCCCACAAGCGATTGCGCGTCAAACATCCCTCGCTGCTGACGGTAATCGCGCCGCGCCATCCGGAACGCGGCCGCACCGTCGGCGATCTGGCTAAGACGGCAGGCCTCTCCGTGGCGCAACGTTCGCTCGGCGAGTTGCCGAAATCTGACGTGGATATTTTTGTGACCGACACGGTTGGCGAACTCGGCCTGATTTATCGTCTGGCGCCGATCGTATTCATGGGCGGCTCGCTCGCCAGCCGCGGCGGTCAAAATCCGATTGAACCGATAAGGCTCGGCGCCGCTGTCGTCCACGGCCCGCACGTCTGGAATTTCGCGGAAATTTACGAGGCCCTTGATACGGCGCGAGGTGCGCAAGCGATCGCGGACGAGGAAACATTGACGACTTGTCTTGCGGCTTGGCTGACCGATCCCACCTCGCGCACCGCCGTCGCCGACGCGGCCACGGTCACCGTCAAGACGTTGAGTGGCGCGCTAGAGCGGACCCTCGCCGCGCTCGAGCCCTACTTGATGCAGTTGCGGCTCGAACAGCGCGCTTCTTAAGCTCGCGATGAGCGGATGCACAACATGGTGTCCGCGCCGGAGAACACTGCCGGGGCCCGTAACGAGGTTGAGCGCTAATGCGCGAGCCTGACTTTTGGTGGCAAGCAAAGGGCGGCCGGCTGCTGGCTCCCTTCGGCGCCATCTACGGCGCGGTCGCCGCCTACCGGCTTAAATCGCCAGGACAAAAGGTCGGCAGCCCAGTCATTTGTCTTGGCAACCTCACAATGGGCGGTGCCGGCAAAACGCCTGCCGCGCTCGCCGTCGGCCAGCTTTTGCTCGGCGAGCACAAACGGCCCTTCTTTCTGGCGCGCGGTTATGGCGGGAGTCTCGCGGGTCCGGTGCGAGTCGATCCCTCCATCCATAGCGCAACCGACGTCGGCGACGAGCCTCTGCTCTTGGCCAAACTTGCGCCGACCTTTGTCGCTCGGGACCGTCTCGCAGGGGCGAGCGCCGCGCGGCGCGACGGAGCGGATGTGATTGTCATGGACGACGGATTTCAAAACCCGTCGCTCGCGAAAGACCTCGCCATCTTGGTGGTCGATGGACGCCGCGCCATCGGCAATGGCCGCGTCTTCCCGGCGGGTCCATTGCGCGCACCGTTACCAGTCCAGGTCGCACACGCCCAGGCGGTGCTTGTTGTCGGCGCGCCCGCGGAAGGCATGGCGTCCCTGTTGGAGCATGCTCGGCGCCACGACGTCGCAATCTTCCACGGTCGGCTTGAGCCCTACCGCGCGGACCTCGATATGATCGGGCAGCGCCGCGTTCTCGCTTTCGCCGGCCTCGCCGATCCGGAAAAGTTCTACTTAACGCTGCGCGAAGCCGGCGTCGCCGTCGCCGAACATGCAAGCTTTCCCGACCATCACCGCTACACGGCGGCTGACGCGCGCGATCTCATCGCGCGCGCGGGCGCCGCAAACCTCGCCCTCCTCACCACCGAGAAGGACCACGCGCGATTTGCCGGCAACGAGTCGCTTGTCGAACTTGCCGCCCACTCGAGCGTGCTGCGTGTTCAGTTGAAGGTTAAAGAGGAATCTGAGTTCCGCCGGCTGGTCTTAGGCGTCTTCGAAGGACGTTAGCGGCTAGGCACGCTCGGCGTAAACACCAGCATGCCGCTGCAATACGATCTCGGGCGTAGCATAGGCTTCCTGCAAATCGACGCTCCAGTAGCGGAGTTCTTCGAGCGGGATAGCAACGCCGGTCACGGCGCAACGTACGAACGTTCCTGGCCGTATCACTCGGAAATCGCCGTCGAGATATTTGACCTCAGCCTCTCCGGGCATGGGAGACGAGCGATCGGTACGATTGAGCAAAATCAACCTCCGGGATTTTGGCCCGTGCGGCCGGAACGAACATAGTCGCTCCGCCCGCTGAATAAAACCCGGCCACGCTAATTAGAAGGAGCCAAAAAAAGATACGCCGCACCGATCACTCGGCACGGCGCAAGCTCTAACTCCCAGCCCATCGGGTAGCCGTCGCGACAGTCCCGGCGAAGCGATAGGAGTTCGCTATCTCACCATCCGCAGCGGCGGGGATGCCAGTAGCACCAGCTGCGGCCATATCCCCAACGGCGGTAACCCCAACCCCAACCACAGCGGCCCCAGCGACACCACACCTGCGTGACGTTTCCGGACGCCGCGTCGGCGACCACGCCCGCGGGCAACGGCGCAATCGGAGCCGCGCGCGAAACGCCGACACCGGCTGCAAAGATGAAAGCTGCGACCGCAATCGCAAACCAAACTCGAATCATGCATTCCTCCTATGGACAAATTAATTTGTGCCAAAGTCATAATACAGAAGCAAGTTCGCCGTTCCAGAACGTCCCGATTTCAAAAACAATAATGAACAAAGCGTCATTCAGTTGCGGATGGAAATGAACAAACGGTCATTTTCGTTCGGTTCGCTACACCGCGACAAGCGCGCCGGCAGAAGCCGATAGCGAACTAAAAAAGATCGCCTTGACCGGGGTCGGCGACTTGCCTGCGCCGGCGTCTGGGCGGCTCGACCTGCGATCCTGACGAAGTTTGTACACTGTCGGCGCGCGCTCCGACCCTCCCGTCGGAAAATTCAATATCGATCCGCGCGCCGATCGCGACTGCCGTCGCGGTCCGCAGCGGACGGCCATTGCGGTCGCGCACCAGGGCAAAACCCCGCGCCAACACACCACGATATGAGAACGCCGCGAGCAACTGCGAATTCCGGTCGTATCGCGCCCAACGTGCGTCGAGGAGGCCATCGATCGCGCGGTCGGCGCGTTTGCCCAAGCCGCCTAGTCGCTCCTTGCCGCGGGAGACGCTGGTGCGATGCGCGGCGAGATTAGCGGCAGCGCTGGCGCGCAGACGCAACGCGATATGGTTGTAGCGATCGCGGCGGCGTTCGACGTGGGAGCGCAGAAGATGCGTGCTGAGCCTGCCGCCGATTTGCGACAACGCCATGCGGTGAATATGCGCATTGGCCCGCAGCGCCCGGGCGAGAATGTGTGCCGCATGATCGAACCGTTGCCGCGGCGAAGCCAGAAGCGCCTCCGCATTCGGCAAGGCTCGCGATGCCGAGCGGAGCG
>DATNNI010000150.1:0-4286 GCA_035601915.1 Xanthobacteraceae bacterium | reverse complement strand
ACCCAGGATGAATGGGTGCTGCACGGTTTCAGCTTCGCCAACTATCTCGAAGAGCTCGGCCCCTCGGCGCAGCAGGATATCTACAAGAAATCTTCGATCGATCTCGCGCTGCGGGACGCATTCCGCAAGATGCGCGGTTTCCTGATGACGACCAAAGGGCTGACGGAGGATGAGGCGATTTCACTGATTTCCGTCGGCGTCGATTTCGGCGTGACCCAAGTGGTCGACGGCAACTGGGGCATCCACGCCATCATTAAGAAGAGCCTGTTTGCCGGCACGGCAACGGCGTGAAGGTGACTGAACGGCCGGTGAATTGAACCGCCGGCCGCCTTCTCGCGAATTGCTCGCGTCGGCAATCGACCGCCAGCTCCGGCTCACTCGTGCGTGGGCCAGGGAGGCGTTGCATTGGCCGCCTTCGACGCCTATGTCGACATAACGCTGGTCAACGCCGTCTTGCGGCGCTGAGTAAAGTTTTCTTGGAAGGGACGTCATGAAAGCAACATTGGACGATCGCGTAGTCGCCGATAGCGACGACATCGTCGAGGCTCACGGATACAGCTATTTTCCCAGCTCGGCCGTGCGCATGGATTGGCTGAAAAAGACGGAAAAGACCGCGGACGATCTGAAGTGCCCGCACGGTGTGCAATTCTATGACGTCGTCATCGACGGCAAAAGCCATGCGCGGGCGGCGTGGTCTTACGAGGCTCCGCGGCCGGAAATGGCGAAGGTCGGCGGACGCTTCGGCTTTTGGGAAGACGTCGAGGTCGCCTAGTCCGCCTTTTCCTCGCAGATTCTACGCCGCCGCCGCTTTCTTGCGATTGGCTTCAAGCCGCGCATCGACCAACGCGACCTGCGCATCAATTGCCGGATTATGCAGACCGCGCTGCGCGGCAATGAGCTGCACGAGCTTATCGGCGCGTTCGATATAAGGCGCGCCGTTCTGCAACGCGCGGGCGGCGGATGCCGGGCGAGTGAGCGATTGCGCCGCCGCGGCATATTTTTCGAACGGCACCATATCGCCAGGCTTGGCGCCAAGCTTGACGCAGAGGTCGACCACAAAATTGTAGACCGAGCGCGATGTCTCGACGTCGCTCCACACCGCCTCCTGCGCGGTGCGCATGCCGTCCTTGGTCACGCAGCGGTAATTGCCGGCAAGCAACATGGCCCACTTCGCCAAGGGGACGAAAATCGAGTCATAGACTTTCAGCTTCACCGGGAGCTCGGTCGGACCCTCTGGCGTGTCGAAGCGGATCGCGTCGATGTCGTCTTGCAGCCGCCGCAAAATGGCCGTGTGTTTCTCGTCTGGAAAGCGCGCGACCTTGAAATTCGTCGGTAGTGTGACTTGGAGAACGTTGATCTTCTCGTCCGGCGGACGGATAGCCTGCGGATCGGGACTGCATAGCGTGATGCAGGCCGTATCGAAATTGTTCCAGACGCTCGGATCAGTGTAGGCCGGCTTCAGGGCGTCGGCATCGAGGCCGGGGATGCGCCGCAGATAAGCGAGCGGCGGCATGTTCATGATCGACATGCACGGCACTTTTGCCCGCCCTACCGCATCGAGCAGTTCGCGCACGCCGGCCGAGCGATATTGCGGCTCCTGCATCGCCAGTCCGACAAGGTCGAAGTCCTTCGGATCGACATTGGCCGTGCCGCCGGCCGTGACCTTTCCCGGAAGCTTGCGTGAATCGAGTTCGACCGGTGCCTGGCGGCCGCGCACCGGCAGACGCACGCGAAAACCTTCGGCGTTGATCAAGTCGGCTTCGGCGGGAAGGCAGATGAGCTTGATGTTGTGGCCGCCAAACAAAAGCTTTGAGGCTAAAAGCGACCCATAGGACGCGCCCATAATCAGGATGTTGTAACCCGTGCCCATGGTGCATCTCCCGCGTAGCGCGCGCTCAACTGCCACATGCCGCGGCGCGCGTGTTATTGCCCAATGCTATGGTCCTGACCCGGCCGTTGCAATCCGGCCATGCGCGGAAGCGCTAAGTGGCATGCGGGAGAAGTCCGGCGTGACCGAGGCGTAAAAAAGCACGGCGCGCACTCGCGCACGCGCCGTGACGTTCAGTTAAGCGCAGCCGGAGCGGGACGCGTCTTAGGTGCTGCCGCTTTCGCCAAACCCCGGGCTGACCGGCGGCGTCCATGACGGCGCCGGTGCGGGCTCGGGCGTCGGCGCTACCGGAGCCGGCTTCCGGGCCGGAGGTGCTTTTTTGGCCGGCGCCTTGCGCTTCGGAGCCGCCTTTTTCACCGAGCGTTTCGCCGGTTTGCGCGCCACAGATTTCGCTACCTTCTTCTTTTTGCGCGCCGGCGCCGCTTTCTTTTTGGATTTCGTCGATTTCTTCTTCGTCTTCGATTTCTTCGCCATGATCAGTCCTCCCGATCCAAGCTACGAGTATGAAAATCCAATCGGCCCCATTGGAGGCCGGGTTCACGCCACAATACCGACGAGCTTCCCGTCAGCCCGCGGCAGCAGACGGCAACTCGGCCGCTTGCCCCCGATGCTCTTGCAACGCGGGCGGACAAGGACCGCCACTCGCCCAGTCGATCAATTCGACTGTATGAACGGTCGGGACGCTGGTGCCCGCGGCGATCTGAGTCATGCAGCCAATATTTCCCGCCGCGATCACGTCAGGTCGCAATCTCTCGATAGTCCCGACTTTGCGCTCGCGCAACCTCCTTGCGATATCGGGCTGCATAATATTGTAGGTTCCCGCTGAACCGCAGCACAGATGACCGTCCGGTACGTCTTTCACGACAAAGCCAAGTTTGGCGAGAAGGTCTTTTGGTTGGCGGGTGATGCGCTGCCCGTGCTGAAGCGAGCAGGCCGCGTGATAGGCGACGACAAGTCCTGCGGCGCCGGGGGCCGATTCGAGCGGCAAGCCCGCGAGATACTCGGTGATGTCGCGGGCTAGCTTTGACACTTTCGCCGCGCGTTCGGCGTAAGCCGGGTCGGTTCGCAGCATAAAGCCGTAGTCTTTAACCGTTGTGCCGCAGCCCGAAGCGGTGATGACAATGGCGTCGATGTCCCCAAGCTCGGTCCAGGCGTCGATATTGGCGCGGGCTTGAGCCAAAGCCTCGTGCTCGCGTCCCATGTGGTGGACCATCGAGCCGCAGCAGCCTGCATTCTTGGCCACGACCACTTCAATGCCGCAACGCGTGAGAGTGCGAACCGCGGCGGCATTGATTTGCGGCGCCAGCACATCGTTGACGCAGCCCGCAAGCAGCGCAACGCGGCCGCTTCGCATGGGCCCCGCGGCCGGGAAGGTTTGCGGAGCAAGCGGGCGGTGCGGCCCTCGCCAGGGCGCAAGGCGCAGCATGGCGGCAAGCCGTTTCAGCCCGACCGCCTCGGCCAGCAGAGTGAGCGGCTTGCCCAGGAGCGCGGCCGCGAGAGCAAGCCTGAAGCGCTGCGGATAAGGCAGCGTCCAGGCCAATACAGCCCGCAAAAATCGCTCGGAAACCGGGCGGGTAAAGGTGTTTTCGATATGGACGCGGGCGTGGTCGACAAGGTGCATGTAATGGACGCCCGACGGGCACGTGGTCATGCAGGCAAGGCAAGACAGGCAGCGATCGATGTGCAAGGCGACTTCCGCGCTCGCCGGCCGATCGTTTTCCAGCATGTCCTTGATGAGGTAGATGCGCCCGCGCGGCGAATCGAGCTCATTGCCGTCAAGCACGTAGGTCGGGCAGGTGGCGGTGCAAAAGCCGCAATGCACGCAGGCACGCAGAATTTTCTCCGATTCGGCGACATCGGGATCGGCGAGCTGCGCGAGCGTGAAGGAAGTCTGCATATCTTAGACGCTCGCCGACATATCTAGACGCCCGCCCACATGCGGCCGGCATTGAGGATGCCGCGCGGATCGAAGCCTTCCCGCACGCGCTTCGTCAATGCGTCAAGCGCCCGGTTCTGCGGCTCGAATACGTCGACCTTGGCGCGCACCGCGGCCGGTGCGCGAATAAGCGTGGCGTGGCCGCCGGCCGTTCCGACAATCGCCCGCACAATAGTCGCGCCGACATCATCAGCCGGCGGCAACGCGGCCCAGACGAGCCCGCCCGCCCAGTCATAGAAAACTTCGGCCCCCGCGGCTTCGGTGAGCTTTCGGCCGACCTCAACGCCGCGTGCCGGAGCCGTCGAGATGCGCCAGACGTGGTACTCCCCCAACTGGCCGCCGGCGGCAAACGGAGCAACGTCGCGGATCGGGCGCCAAAGCGCCCGCGAGGCGGCGGCGCTCAAACTCTCGAGCTTGCCGAACTCCGCGAGGAGTTTAGCCAGCAGGTCCTTGCGGTGAGCG
>DATNNI010000149.1:0-2898 GCA_035601915.1 Xanthobacteraceae bacterium | reverse complement strand
GACGATCGCGTCGTAATGGCGCACATCCTTGATCATTTGAACCGCGCCTCCAGCGCCTCAACCGCGGCCCTGGTCAGAACCAGCTTCTCGCGCCGCATGATGTCATAGACATTGACGCCCTGAACCGGCAGCACGTCGATCTCCGGCAGGTTGCGCGCGGCGACAGCGAACTTCACCTGCGGCTCAGCGCCGTCGATGATGAGCGCGTTCTTGAGCGCCGCCTTTTCGAATGATGCGCGCAGCATCTTCGTCTTACCCTCTTCGATGTGAGCGCTTTCCCACACCACGAGGCCGCCGGCGCGAACCTTGGCCGAAAGCGCGTGCCGCAGCGCCAGCGCCCGCACCTTCTTCGGCAAATCGTGCGCGTGGCTGCGCACCACCGGCCCCATCGCGCGTCCGCCGCCTCGGAACTGCGGCACGCGCGCCGAGCCGTGACGAGCGCCGCCCGTGCCCTTCTGCTTGTACATCTTCTTGCCGGTGCGATGGATCTCCGCGCGCCCCAGCGTCTTGTGCGTCCCAGCCTGGCGCTTGGCGAGTTGCCAACGCACCATGCGCGCGATCAGGTCCGTGCGCGGCTCAAGCCCGAATACAGCGTCGCTGAGCTCCAGCGAGCCGGCGGACGAGCCGTCAATCGACGTCATGTCGAACTTCATGGCGTCACTCTCCCTTCGCCGCTTCGGCCGATGGGGCGCTGGCGCCCGCTTCGGCGTGAACACGGAACTTTCCGGGCTGCGGCGCATCCTTCGGCAACGACTTCTTCACCGCGTCACGCACCGCGATCCAACCGCCGGCATGCCCCGGCACCGCGCCCTCGACCAGAATGAGGCCGCGCTCGGGGTCCGTCCGAACAACACGAAGGTTCTGCGTCGTCACCCGATCAGTTCCCATGTGGCCGGCCATCTTCTTGTTCTTCCAGGTCTTGCCCGGATCCTGGCGGCCGCCGGTAGACCCGTGCGAACGGTGCGAGATCGACACGCCATGGGTGGCGCGCAGGCCGCGGAAGTTCCAGCGCTTCATCGGCCCGGCAAATCCCTTGCCGATCGTCACACCGGTGACATCGACATATTGTCCAACGGCAAAGTGGTCGGCGGTGATCTCCGCTCCGACCGGGATCATCTTGTCCTCTTCGACGCGGAACTCGGCGAGCCGCATCTTCGGCTCGACATGAGCGACGGCGAAGCGGCCGCGCTCGGCCTTTGACACGTTCTTCACCTTGGCCTTGCCGACGCCGAGCTGGAGCGCGGTATAGCCGTTCTTGTCCTGGGTGCGATGCGCCACCACCTGGCAGTTCTCCACCTGGAGAACGGTGACTGGCACGTGGTCGCCTGCGTCGGTGAAGACGCGGGACATGCCCAGCTTCTTTGCTATAATGCCTGAACGCATTGGCGTTTATCCTTCGTGAGCGCCTTTGAAGAGAACCATTCAAAGACGCTCGCCAAATCCCCTACAACTTGATTTCGACGTCGACGCCGGCGGCGAGATCGAGCTTCATCAGCGCATCGACCGTCTGCGGCGTCGGGTCGACGATGTCGAGCACCCGCTTGTGCGTGCGAATTTCGAACTGCTCGCGCGACTTCTTGTCGACGTGCGGCGATCGGTTGACAGTGAACTTCTCGATCCGGGTCGGCAGGGGAATCGGACCGCGGACCCGAGCGCCGGTGCGCTTGGCCGTGGACACGATCTCCTTCGTCGAAGCGTCGAGCACGCGGTGATCGAACGCTTTCAGACGGATGCGGATGTTTTGCGTGTTCATGTGTCAAATCCCTGTCGACCGGGGCGGCGGAGTGTAAATCCCGCCTGACCCCTGGCCGCAACGCCTCACTCGGTGATCGAAACAACGACGCCCGAGCCGACTGTGCGGCCGCCCTCACGGATGGCGAAGCGAAGCTTCTCCTCCATCGCGATCGGAACGATAAGCGAGACGTCGATCGTCACATTGTCGCCCGGCATCACCATTTCCGTGCCCTGCGGCAACTCGACGATGCCAGTCACGTCGGTCGTGCGGAAATAAAATTGCGGTCGGTAGTTGGTGAAGAACGGTGTGTGCCGCCCGCCCTCTTCCTTGGTGAGGATGTAGGCCTCGGCCTTGAATTTGGTGTGCGGCTTGACCGTGCCGGGCTTGCACAGCACCTGGCCGCGCTCGACCTCTTCACGCTTCGTGCCACGCAGGAGGCAGCCAACGTTGTCACCCGCCTCGCCCTGATCGAGCAGCTTGCGGAACATTTCGACGCCGGTGACGGTGGTCTTGGTGGTCGCACGAAGGCCGACGATCTCGACCTCCTCCCCGACCTTGATAATGCCGCGCTCAATTCGGCCGGTGACCACCGTGCCGCGACCCGAGATCGAGAACACGTCTTCGACCGGCATCAGGAACGGCTGATCCTTCGGGCGCTCCGGCTGCGGGATGTAGGCATCGACAGCGTCCATCAGCTTGAGGATCGAATCGTGCCCCATCTCAGGCGACTTGCCCTCAAGCGCCATCAAAGCCGAGCCCTTGACGATCGGAATGTCGTCGCCGGGGAACTCGTAGCGCGACAGGAGCTCGCGGACCTCAAGCTCAACAAGCTCGAGCAGCTCCGGATCGTCGACCATGTCGACCTTGTTGAGATAGACGACGAGCGCCGGCACGCCAACCTGGCGAGCGAGAAGGATGTGCTCGCGAGTCTGCGGCATCGGGCCGTCGGCGGCCGAGACGACGAGGATCGCGCCGTCCATCTGGGCAGCGCCGGTGATCATGTTCTTCACATAGTCGGCGTGGCCGGGGCAGTCGACATGCGCGTAGTGGCGCTTCTTGGTCTCGTACTCGACATGCGCAGTCGAGATCGTGATGCCGCGGGCCTTTTCCTCGGGCGCCTTGTCGATCTGGTCGTAGGCGGTAAAGGTCGCGCCGCCCGTCTC
>DATNNI010000148.1:0-5161 GCA_035601915.1 Xanthobacteraceae bacterium | reverse complement strand
TGTGTGTAGGGGTGCTGCGGATTTTGCAGGATGTCGGCGGTGCCGCCCTGCTCAACCACCTTGCCCATATAGAGCACGCTCACCCGGTCACAGATTTGCGCGACGACGCCGAGATCGTGCGAAACGAACAGCACGCTGGTGCCGTGCCGTTCCTGCAACGCGCGAATGAGCCGAAGAATTTGCTTCTGCACAGTGACATCGAGTGCGGTCGTCGGCTCGTCGGCAATGACGAGCTTCGGCTCGAGCGCAAAGGCCGCGGCAATGAGCACGCGCTGGCGCATGCCGCCGGAAAGCTGGTGCGGATAACTCGACAGCACGCGCTCGGGGTCGCGTATCTGCACCTCCGCGAGCAAAGCGCGGGCGCGCAGTCTCGCCTCCTTCATCGACAGTCCGCGCTTTAATCGCAAACCGTCGGTCATCTGCGCATCGATCCGGCGCGACGGATTGAGCGCGGTTGAAGGGTCTTGTGGCACCAGGGTAATGTCGCGGCCGAGGATGGCGCGCAGCTCGCTCGCCGAGAGCGCAAGAAGATCGCGGCCCTCAAACACGATGCGGCCGCCGCTGATTCTCACCTGCGAGGGAACGATGCCGAGGATGGCTTTGGCGATGGTTGATTTCCCCGCACCGCTCTCGCCGACGAGCCCGTGCACTTCGCCGGTATCAACGGTCAGCGAAACGCCCCGCAGGATCGGCGCGCCACCGGCGCGCAACGAAATCGCGCCGAGCGCTTCAATGACGAGCCGCGGCGCGCTCATCGGCGCAGCACTGGATCGAGGCTGCGCGCCAAGCCGTCGCCGAGCTGATTAAAGGCGACCACGGTCGCGAACAAAGCCGCAAGCGGCACGGCAAGCACCCACCATGCCTCGTGCACAATCTGCCGTCCCTCGGCGATCATGCCGCCCCAAGTCGGCGTATCCGACGATACCGACAAGCCGACGAAGGAGAGGATGGCTTCGACCACCACCGCAATGCCCATTTCCAGCGTCAGAAGCGCAATGAGAACCGGAACAACGTTGGGCAGAACCTCGCGAAACAGCGTGGCGACGCGCGAGAAGCCGATAGCGCGCGCGGCGACGACATAATCCATCTGCGCCTGGTTCATGGTCTCGGTACGAACGACCCGGCAGAACCGCGTCCAGTCGATCACGACGATCGCGATGATGACCGAATGCAGCCCCGTGCCAAGGATCGCGACCAAAAGTATCGACAGCAGAACCGGCGGAAAGGCCATCCAGATATCGACCGCGCGTGAAATCAACGCGTCGACGAATTGGCCGAAAAAGCCGGCGAACAGTCCAAGCAGCGAGCCGATCAGACAAGCAAGCCCGGCCGCAACGAAGGCGACCGTCAGCGATACGCGGGTGCCGAAAATGACGCGCGAGAGCACGTCGCGGCCAAGCCCATCGGTGCCGAGCAAAAATCCGGGCTCGGCGTCCGGAAATCCGGCGGGCGGGAGCGTCGCATTGAGCAGGTTCTGCGCCAGCGGATCCTGCGGCGCGATCAGCGGCGCGCCGACGGCAAGGATGATCAAAAACCCGATAAAGCCACCGGCACAGACCACTTTGGGGTCGCCCAACAGCCGCGCGGCAACCGAAGGCGGCCGCGGTCCAGCGTCCGCTACTTGTGCCGTCGATGGTGTCCAATGTTCCAAGCGGCCGATCCTGCTCAGCCGTAGCGCAGCCGCGGATTAAGCGCCGCTACCGCAACATCGACACCGATATTGATCAAAATGAAGATTACCCCGAACAAAAGCACCAAGCCCTGGATCACCGGGAAATCGCGATTGATCACCGCGTCGATGGCGAGATTGCCGATCCCGGGATAGGCGAAAATGCGCTCGACAATCACCGTCCCACCGATCAGGAACGTGAACTGCACGCCGGTGAGCGCGAGCGCCGGCCCGATGGCGTTGCGCAACGCCTCCTGCAATACCAGCCGCAGCTCGCGAAAACCCTTGATCCGCGCCAGCAGCACGTAATCCTGCAGCATCGCTTCCTTCAGCGATTGTTTGAGGATGCGCACAATGACGGCAGCGAGCGGCAGCGCCAGTGCCAGCGCCGGCATGATCATGTGGCTCAAAATATTTTCGGCCACCGCAAAGCGGCCGGTCAGGATGCTTTCGATCAAATAGAACCGCGTAGTGAAGCCTTCGGCCAAATCCGGATCGATACGTCCGGTGAGCGGCAAGACCGGAAGCGCGACGCCGAACAACAGCACCAAGGCGAGTGCCCAAATGAAATCGGGCACCGCGAGGAGGATCGAGTTCACGCCGTCAATAACGGTTTCGCCGATGGTGCGTCGCATCAGCGTGCCGGCAATGGCGACTGTGCCGCCCATCGCGAGCGCGATAACGAGCGCGGCTATTGCCAACTCCAGAGTCGCCGGCAAGCGCGACGCCAGTACCTCGGTCACGTAACGATGCAGCGTGATCGAGGTGCCGAAATCGCCGGTGAGGATGCCGCCGGCCCAGATGCGGAACTGTTCCGGTATCGGCGCGTCCAGCCCATAACGCGCCTTCAACGCCACGATATCGGCGGCCGTCGCGCCCGGCGAGATCATCATCGCTACGGGATCGCCGGGCACGACGCGCAGCAACACGAATACAATCACCGCAACGCCCGCAAGCGTTATCAGCGCCATGACCGCGCGTCTGACGATGACGGCAAGCAACATGCACGGTCCTTAACCTGACGATGGGCCGCCGCGCCCCTAGTGGAGCGGATTTACATTCGCAACCGCCCAGCGGTGAACTCGCGAAGCGAATGTAAAATCCAAAGCTCCACTAGCACTCATATCCTCATAGTGGTCCTTTTGATTCTAACATTCACATGAGAGCCCGCCGAACACGGATGCGAATGTTAGAATCGGACCACTAGCCCGGCGCGGCGGCGGACCCGCATCGACGGAGTTACGCCTTCGATACCAGCGTCGCCGGCTGCAACGCGCCGGATGTGTTCGGCGTCACCTTGAGATCGGCCTTGTAGAGGATCGGCTGATAGTATTGCAGCAGCGGCAGCACGTAGGCCTGCTCCGCAATATAGCGATCGACCGCTTTCCAGCCCGCAATGCGCTTAGCCTCGTCCTTCTCGCCCCACAGCGGACCGATCTTGGCGTCGAGATCATCCGAATGCCACGCCGAGTGCGGCGATTTGGAGAACATGGCGTGACCGGTCGAGGTCGACGGATCGCCAATCGCATTGCCCCAGTTGTAAAACGCCGCCGGCGCGAGCTTGTGCGACATGCGCAGCTCGAAATGCTTGGCGATTTCGTAGACTTCGATATCGGCGTCGATACCGACGTTGCGCCACATACCGACGATCGCCTGGATCATTTCGTAATCCTTCGGCTTATAGCCGCGCGTCGTCTGGATGGTAAACTTGACCGGCTTGTCTTTGGAAAAGCCGCTCTTGGCGAGGAGTTCGGCCGCGAGCTTCGGATCGTACGGCACCTTGATCGAAGGATCGTAGGCTTCGTATTCCGGCGCCATGAGGGTATCGATGCGCGCGCCATAGCCGCGCATAAGCCGCTTGATGATGGCGTCCTTGTCGACGGCGTGACACATGGCGAGCCGCACGTTCTTGTCGTCCATCACGCCGCCATTGGTGATGAAGATCATGCCGATGTCGGAAATCGGCTTGCACTCGCCCTTCAGGCCGGCTTTGACGCGCAGGCGGTCGTATTCCTCGTACGGCACTTCCAGCGTGATGTCGGATGAGCCGCTTTCAATCTCGGCAACGCGGCTGGTCGCATCCGGAACGAATTTGAACACCACCGTTTCGAATGCGGGCTTGCCGCCCCAGTATTTCGGATTGGCCTTGAGCCGCAGGTAGGCGTTGCCCTCATAGGCGTCGACAATGTAGGGGCCGGTACCGATCGGCTTTTTCTCGAAACCGTCCGGACCGACTTTTTCATAGTAATTCTTGGGCAGGACATAGCCGGAGAGGAATGCCATCCACTTGAACAAATCGGGCTCGTATTGAACGACGTCGGCGGTGATCCGCTGACCGTCGATCTTGTAATTGCCGATGCCCTGCCAGACGAACGAGACCATGTTCCCGTTCTTGGCATCAGCCTCGTGCTGGAGGCTCCAGACTATGTCCTCGGGGGTGAAAGGCGTGCCGTCATGCCAAACGACGTCCTTGCGTACATCCATCCAGACCTTGGACTTGTCGTCGTTCCAACCCCAAGCGGTCAGCAGCCCCGGTTCGAATTTCAGGCTCGGCTTTTGACCGATATACTGATCGAAGATCGAGCGATAAATCGCCTGGATGGTCGGATTGACCGATGACGGCCCCGCATCCGGATTGAATGACGGCAGATTGACGTTGTAGGCGATGTTGAGCGTGTTGCCCGCAGCCGCCATCGCGAAGCGCTGTGGTGCGAGCACCGATGCCAGGATGCCGCCGCTCGTCGCGAGCGCCTGACGACGCGTGAGATTGAACATTTGGACTCTCCCCATTTGAACCGCCGCGCGCGCCATGCCGTGCGCTCGGCACTCCCTGTGCACTTTAGCGGCCCATAACCGCCGGCGGCTGATACTTTAAGTCTAAAATAAAGGCCGGACAAGCTGAAGCCATGGGCTTTTTGCGCTATTTTAGGGCTGTTTGGAAGCTCAACCAGCCGGCGCTGGAAGTTTGCTTAAGGCGCGATCGCAAGGCTGCTCGCCCGCAAGCGACCATGCGCCGCCGTTGCAAGAGCTACCAGAAACTCCCATAAATAAATCAGAGTCGGTCGGCCTCGTGTGGCGGTTCAGAAATCCGCGTCATTCTTGTCGGCCCGCTCTTCATGCGGATTTCTGAACCAAAGCCACACGAGATCAATAGCCTGCTAGTGTCCTTCGGTTCCGAAGTTCGCAAACTAGAGTGCCGCACAATGATACGAACTTCGGAATCGGGACACTAGCTGGATCGATGGTTCGACCCGGAGGCTTTTATGGCTGAACGTTCGTTTGCACGCGAAGTGGAGGATCTCAAGCTTGGCGATGGCGACGAATTCCGCGGCGAAGGAATTCTCGCGATTACCAAGGCGCTGCTGCAATCGGGCGTAGCTTACGTCGGCGGCTACCAGGGCGCGCCGATTTCGCACCTGATGGACGTGCTTGCCGACGCCAAGGACGTGCTCGACGAGCTTGGCGTTCACTTCGAAAACTCGGCCTCGGAAG
>DATNNI010000147.1:0-6639 GCA_035601915.1 Xanthobacteraceae bacterium | reverse complement strand
CGCCACCGTGGGAATGATGCCGAGCCGCAAGTGTCCGGCCAGAACATCACGATGGCGGGCATAATCGACGAGATCGCGGGTGGCGGCGAGAATACGCTCGGCCCGCCGCGCCACTTCGAGCCCGGTCTCGGTGAGTGCGATGTCGCCGGGCCGCCGTTCCACCAGCTGCGTGCCGATCTCGCGCTCGAGTTCGCGCACTTGCATGGACAGGGCAGGTTGGGTCACGGCGCATTCGTCGGCCGCCCGGCCGAAATGACGATGGCGGGCGAGGGACGCCAAATAACGAAGCTGACGCAATGTGATCACGATAATAAGCTAATCTTATCGCCAGCCCCAATCAATACGATTAGACCTGATGGCAGGGATCGGCTTACAAACCACCCCAGATCCCTAACTACGCCATCGTCGCACCCCAAGGAGAGAAAAACCCGGGGCGATTAGCGGGCTTCCATTCTGCCGCAGGCCGGCGGCAAATCCGGAGCTCGCGGCGGCAACAAGATTTCAAACTGAGCGGAGAGAAACATGGATGCGAAAACTGACGAGAAGAGCGCCGGCAAGTGCCCGGTCGTGCACGGAAGCTTCAAGAACCGCGATTGGTGGCCGGACGCCCTCGACATTGAGACGCTCCATCGCAACTCGTCCTTGTCCGATCCATTGGGCAAGGATTTCGATTACGTCAAAGAGTTCAAATCTCTCGACCTCAACGCGGTGGTTAAGGACCTGCATGCCCTAATGACGACCTCGCAGGACTGGTGGCCGGCGGATTTCGGCCATTACGGCGGGTTGTTCATCCGCATGGCATGGCACAGCGCCGGCACGTACCGGACCACCGACGGGCGCGGTGGCGCCGGAGCCGGGCAACAGCGCTTCGCGCCGCTTAACAGCTGGCCGGACAATGCGAGCCTCGACAAAGCGCGCCGGCTGTTGTGGCCGATCAAGCAGAAATACGGCCGCAAGCTTTCTTGGGCCGACCTTATGGTCTTGACGGGTAATGTTGCGCTTGAGTCGATGGGCTTTAAGACATTCGGGTTCGGCGGTGGCCGCGCCGATGTGTGGGAGCCCGAAGAGCTGTTCTGGGGCCCCGAGGGGACCTGGCTTGGCGACGGACGCTACAGCGGCGAGCGCCAGCTCGCGGAGCCGCTCGGTGCCGTGCAGATGGGACTGATCTACGTCAATCCGGAAGGACCGAACGGCAAGCCCGATCCGGTCGCCGCGGCGAAGGACATCCGCGAAACCTTCTTCCGCATGGCGATGAATGACGAAGAGACCGTCGCGCTGATTGCCGGTGGCCACACCTTCGGTAAAACTCACGGCGCCGGCGATCCGTCGCTGGTCGGACCGGCGCCGGAAAGCGGTGCGCTTGAGGACCAGGGTCTGGGCTGGAAGAGCAAGCATGGCACGGGATTCGGCGGCGACGCTATCACCGGCGGGCCGGAAGTCATCTGGTCGCAAACCCCGACCAAGTGGAGCAACCACTTCTTCGACAACCTGTTCAAGTTCGAATGGGAGCTGACCAAGAGCCCGGCCGGCGCCTTTCAGTGGACGGCGAAGGATGCCGAGGCGTCGATCCCCGATCCCTTCGACCCGTCGAAGAAGCGCAAGCCGACCATGCTGACCACAGATCTGTCGCTGCGGATGGATCCGGCTTACGAGAAGATCTCGCGGCGCTTCTTTGAGCATCCGGAGGAGTTCGCGGACAAGTTTGCCCGGGCGTGGTTCAAGCTCACGCACCGCGACATGGGACCGCGGGTGCGCTATCTCGGCTCGCTGGTGCCGAAAGAAGAGTTGATCTGGCAGGATCCAATTCCGGCGGTGAATCATCCGCTGGTCGACGAAAAGGATGTCGCCGCGCTGAAGGCGAAAATTCTCGCCTCCGGTCTGTCGGCTTCGCAGCTTGTGTCGACGGCCTGGGCATCGGCCTCGACGTTCCGCCGCTCCGACAAGCGCGGCGGCGCCAACGGCGCGCGGATTCGCCTGATCCCGCAAAAAGACTGGGAGGTCAACCAGCCGCAGCAACTCGCCGCGGTGCTGCAGAAACTCGAAGCGATCCAGACGGAGTTCAACGGCTCCGCGACTGCTGGAAAGAAGGTCTCGCTGGCTGATTTGATCGTTCTCGGCGGTAACACCGGGGTCGAAAAGGCGGCGAAGGATGCCGGCACCGAGGTGAAAGTATCTTTCACGCCAGGCCGGGCGGATGCGACGCAGGAGCAGACTGATGTTGAATCGTTTGCTCCGCTCGAGCCGCGCGCTGACGGCTTCCGCAACTATATCAGCGGCAAACACCAGTACATGATGCCTGAGGAGGCCTTGGTCGACCGGGCGCAGTTACTGGGGCTGACCGGACCTGAGATGACGGTCCTTGTCGGCGGCCTGCGCGTGCTCGGTGCGAATGCCGGCGGGTCCAAGCATGGCGTCCTTACCAAGCAGCCTGAGAAGCTGACGAACGACTTTTTCGTCAACCTCCTGGACATGGGTACGGAGTGGCAATCGGCCGGCGAGAATGCGTACGAGGGCCACGACCGCAAAACCAAGGCGGCGAAATGGACCGCCACGCGCGTCGACCTGATCTTCGGCTCGCACTCCCAGCTCCGCGCCTTTGCGGAGGTATATGGGAGCGCCGACTCGAAGGAGAAATTCGTCAAAGACTTCGTGGCGGCGTGGAACAAGGTGATGAACGCCGACCGCTTCGATCTCGTGTATCGGGCTGCGGCGTAACGCGCCAAAAAGCAATCAGCGGCCGGAAGCTTCTCCGGCCGCTTTTTCTTTTGGCGAAACGCCGGCGAGCGATTTAAGGCCGCGCCTTCGGCAATTTTTCGGCGATGCCCATCGACTCGGCGCGGCGGCGCATCTCAGCCCAGATGACGCTGGAATCGATGCCGGCTCGCCGCCAGAGCACGGCCAGATGATAGAGCAGATCGGCGCTCTCGCGGACGATGCCCTTGTTGTTATGTTTGACCGCGGCAAGAGCAACCTCGCCGGCCTCTTCAATCACCTTTTGCGCGATCTTGCGCTTGCTCGAAGCAAGCAGTCTGGCGGTGCGAGGATGCTCGCTCGGCGCAACCGCCGATAACGCCGCATACAGCCGGTCGACCTCGTTGCCGGCCGCTGCGGCCATTTCGGCGTCATCGGGCGCGATGAGTACGGTCCGCGCTTCCGCTTCGGCCAAGCGATCGAGTTCGAGTGCCGCGTTGCCTCCCGTGATAACGCGGCGGCGGGCGCCTTTCGTCTGTGTCAGTCTTGCTTCCATTGCCGGCCTCCTCACCCAGGTGGTTGGGGGGTGGGCGATGGCAAAAGATTGTCAAAAGACGATCCCTTGCCGTCGCGCAGCCCTTAAAGCGCGCACGTCGCGACGTGCTTTCCAGTTCGATCGATACTTGTCTCCCCGAACCAATCGCGCCGCTGCGACCAAAGCTATAGTTAGCGGTTATCGTTCAAAGCCGCGCCTTGTGGGGTGACGGGCCGCAAATAGGCGTCCTTGTTTAGCCCGTCAAGCATTAACTTGCGGTAAGTTGTTGATCTTACAGGGGGCGAATGGGTTGTTCCTTCACCCTAGCGGCCAGTTGGTAAGGAAGGCTTGACGGGCAGATGCGGCGCCGCCTTATCTGCCTTGGGGCAAGTCATCGAATCGTAACCGGGGACCGCCAGGGTGAGGCTTGAGGAGCAAAGGATAGCCATGGCCGACCGTGGCCAAGCGACCGCCGTCGTACTCGACCCAGGCCCGATTCATCGCCTGATTGCGCCCGTGCGCCTTGCCGAACGCGCGGCGCAGCATGACGCGTCGGCTCTCGCCGCGAGCCCTGAACGCTTCATCAACCGCGAATTGTCGTGGCTGAATTTCAATCGCCGCGTTCTCGAAGAATCCGCCAACCGCGGGTATCCGCTGCTCGAGCGCCTGCGATTTTTGTCGATCTCCGCGAACAACCTCGACGAATTCTTCATGGTGCGCGTCGCCGGACTCCGCGCGCAAGCGCGCGCCGGCATTACCACTAAAAGTCCAGAAGGTCGCGCTCCGACCGAACAGCTCGTGCGCATTGCCGAAGGCGTGGTGCTGCTGGTCGAAGATCAGCAAACGCAATGGCGCGAACTGCGCGGCGCGCTCGCCAAAGCCGGCATCGTCCTGATCGACGGCCTGGACGTCGCCAAGTCTGAGAAAGCGTGGCTCGAGGATTATTTCCTCTCCCACATCTTCCCGCTGCTGACGCCGCTTGCCGTCGACCCGGCGCATCCATTCCCGTTCATTCCCAATCTCGGATTTTCCATGGCCTTGCAGCTTGCGCGCAGCAAGGACGGCAAGGCGATGAATGCGCTGATCCGCATGCCCAACCGGATCGAGCGTTTCGTGCGCCTGCCGCAGGCCGGCGAGGGCGGGGAAGTCCGGTTGATTTCAGTTGAGGGCGCCACCAGCTTGTTCATCGGCAAGCTGTTCCCCGGATACTCGGTCAAAGGTGTCGGCGCGTTCCGCGTTATTCGCGACTCTGAATTGGAAATCCTCGAAGAAGCCGAAGATTTGGTGCGCCTGTTTGAGACCGCGCTCAAGCGCCGCCGCCGCGGTTCGGTGATCCGCCTCGACATCGAAGCCAACATGCCGGCCGAGCTGCAACGCTTCGTGCAGCGCGCGCTCGGCGCCGCCGACGACGCCGTGTTCAAGGTCGCCGGCGTGCTGGCGCTGAACGAAATGGCGCAGCTGACGAATCTCAACCGGCCGGACCTGGAATTTGTGCCGTACACGCCGCGTTATCCGGACCGCATTCGCGATCACGGCGGCGATTGTTTCGCGGCGATCCGGCAGAAGGACCTCATTGTTCATCACCCCTACGAGTCGTTCGATGTGGTGGTCGATTTCCTGCATCAGGCGACGCGCGATCCCGACGTCGTTGCCATCAAGCAGACGCTTTATCGCACCTCGGCGGATTCGCCGATTGTAAGGACGCTCGCGGAAGCCGCCGAAGCCGGCAAATCAGTCACCGCCGTCGTCGAGCTCAAAGCGCGGTTCGACGAAGAGGCCAACATACGCTGGGCGCGCGATCTCGAACGCGCCGGCGTGCAGGTGGTGTACGGCTTTATTGAGCTAAAGACCCACGCCAAGCTTTCGCTGGTGGTCCGCCGCGAGGGCGCCGCGCTTGCCTCGTATGTCCATGTCGGCACCGGCAACTATCATCCGGTCACGGCGCGCATCTATACCGATCTGTCGTTTTTCACCGCCGATCCGCTGATCGCGCGCGACGTCGCCCGCGTGTTCAATTACGTGACTGGCTATGCTGAGCCCGCGGGACTGGAACGAATGGCCGTGTCGCCGCTCACCTTGCGCGCCCGAATTGTCGAGCGCATCGAGCAGGAAATCACGCATGCCAAAGCCGGCCGTCCTGCCGGCATTTGGCTGAAAATGAACGCGCTGGTCGACGCCGACATCATCGACGCGCTGTACCGGGCTTCGAGTGCGGGAGTGAAGGTCGAACTGGTGGTGCGCGGCATCTGCTGCCTGCGGCCGGGCGTGCCGGGACTGTCGGAAAATATTCGCGCCAAGTCGATCATCGGCCGCTTCCTCGAACATGGCCGCATCTACTGCTTCGGCGCCGGCCATGATCTGCCGCATCCGAAAGCTGCTGTGTATATTTCGTCGGCCGATTTGATGCCGCGCAACCTCGACCGCCGGGTCGAAGTGCTCTGTCCGATCCTCAATCCCACCGTGCACGAGCAGGTGCTGGACCAGATCATGGTGGCCAATTTCAAGGATAACGAGCAGAGCTACCAGTTTCTGCCCGACGGCTCTTCGGCGCGTATCAAACTTGCCGCCGGCGAAGAGGGCTTCAACGCGCACACCTACTTTATGACCAACCCAAGCCTGTCCGGTCGCGGAAAATCGCCAAAGGGTTCGATTCCGCGATTGCCCCGCGCCGAGCGGAGCTGAACAAAGGTGCGAGCGGAATATTGGCGCCGCGCCGATTTCAACAAATGAGCCGCGCCAAAACCGACTCGCCCGGACGCCTGTATAACGGGCCGCCGCTCGCCGTGGTCGATATCGGATCGAACTCGGTCCGCCTCGTGGTGTATGAGCGGCTGTCGCGCAGCCCGACCGCGCTGTTCAATGAGAAAGCGCTGTGCGGGTTGGGCCGCGAAGTGCAGACCACGGGTTTGCTGCCGGCCGAGGCGGTGGAGCAAGCCTTGGCCGCGCTTAAACGTTACCGGGCGCTATGCACGACCATGGGTGCCAAACAGGTGTTGGCGATCGCGACGGCGGCCTGCCGCGACGCCAAGAATGGCCGCGCCTTTATCAAGCTTGCCGAGCGAACCATCAAAGCGGACATCGACGTTTTGTCCGGCGCGCGTGAAGCCGAGCTGACCGCGCTCGGCGTCATTTCGGGCGTCCACGAGCCGGACGGCGTGGTCGGTGATCTGGGCGGCGGCTCGCTCGAACTTATCGACATTCGTGGCACCCGCGCGCGGCGCGGGCTGACGCGGCCGCTTGGCGGTCTTGCCTTGGCTGACATTTCGGCAAGATCGCTGAAGAAGGCGGACAAGTTCGTCAAAAAGACGCTAGCCGCGCTGCCGGTTTTGCGCGACTGCGAAGATCGCACCTTCTACGCGGTCGGCGGCACTTGGCGAGCGCTCGCTCGGCTGCACATGTGGCAGACCGGATAT